>JABHUV010000184.1 GCA_018658605.1 Planctomycetaceae bacterium
GCGCCATTGCCCCAGAGCCCCTTGCCCTTGGAAAGACCAACGTCCCCTTGGAGCTCAATCAAGTCGTCTAACAACCAGCTCATTCGATCCGATTCCACCGCCTTGATATTGTCAATATCCGATTCGTCTTTAACAACTCGTGGAGTCATGATTATCAACAACTCGGTACGTCTTTCGGATTCAGTGTCGTAGCGGAATAACTGCCCCAGAACAGGTAGGTCACCAAGGTAAGGAACCGAGCGGCGGTTTACCAATTTGTTTTTAGTGATTAAACCCGCGAAGACTACGGTTTCCCCGTCATGGGCACTTATGACCGTGGAGGCCGTGGTAGTGTTAATTGCCGGAGACAAAATCGCCTGGCCATCAGGTGTTACAGCTACCGGAGTGCCGGAGTCGACTGGACCCAATTCGGATTTTTCAGTCGATAGGTTCATGACAATTCTGCCATCGGGAGTGACACGCGGTCTAACGTTGAGTAACAATCCAATGGGAACATCTTCAGTGGAGTTAGATACACCACCGTTCTGATTTGTAGTGCTGCCGGTTATCCGTGCGACATTCGATCCGACTTGAACAAACGCATCGGACATATCAAGTGTCATGATTTGGGGTCGACTGAGGATTTGCAGTCGTCCGCGGTCTTGTAGCGTTCGCAATAAGATGTTGATAGATTCATTAGCCGCGGAAAATACAAACCCTCCATATCCCAAGGTGGCACTTGATCGACCCAAACCAAACCCGGCAACGCCTTGACTAAGCAAGGTTTCACGGGATGCCAACGACTCTGGTGTTGCGTCATTACCTAATGCCTGTCCTTGGAAGGCATAACCAACTGCTGCACCGCGATCGAATAACATGCTATCCTGTAGCCCAAGTTCGACACCAAACTCAAAGCCGTCATTAAGTTCGACTTCCGCAATCACAACCTGAATCATCACCATGTTTGGCTTAAAATCTAGGTCATGGATAATCTGTTTCAACGTTTCAAAGTTACGTGGAGGGGCCGAAAGAATGAGAGAATTGCTCAGAGCATCGAAACCAATGACGACCTGAGTTTCTTTGATTTCTGCATTGGTGATGCTGGAGTTTTGGTTAACATTCTGTGTCAGCAATTGTCGCTGGGTGTTAACATAATTGGTCAATGTCGTGCCAACGGTGGTGGCGTCTGCATTTTCTAGGCGGATGACCTCCGTGCGTCGGGTCTGAATATCACCTTCATCAAGCCTTATCAGGAGTAATTCCACAATCTCCAAGTCCGTGCCAGACCCGGAGGCTATAACACTATTGGTTCGTTGATCAACCGCAAATCGGAGTGGCACCAAAGATGATTCCCCCCCACCAATTCCACCGCCACCAGCGGAAAGTGCAGTGTTAAACGCGTTGCTAGAAGCATTATTTCCCGCGGTAACCTGCAAGCCAAATAGCTCTTGAAGAAGCTGAGCAAGATTGATTGCATCCCCGTTTTCAACCTGAAACACCTTGATTTGTGCTTCTGCGTTGGGAAGCTGATCGAGTTGGGTGATTAGTTCCTCAATCAACGGCATTGCCGTCGCTGGAGCTCGAACAACTAACGCGTTGACATTTTCATCAGCCGTTATTGTCGCGCCAGCTAGAATTCCCGAGTTGATTTTACTTTCACCGTCTGTCGTGATAGTAAGAATCTCCAATTTTGATGACTGCGGGCTGATCGTGGCCGTGCTACCAGTTTGCCCTTGACCACCGCCACCGGTTTGTTGTGTTGCAGAAATACCAGTTATGGCCTCCTCTAACACGGGTTGAAGGTCGGCGGCAAGAGCATTCTTAAGTCGGAATACTCTTAGCTGATTCGTCGCCGGGGATTCCTCAACATCTAACCGATCGAGAAGCATCGCAATTTCAACTAAATCGCGTGGAGACGCGTTTACAACTAGGCTATTGGTGCGATAGTCGGCAATAACCCGAGGTCGTACGCCAAGTCCTGGTCGCGCTTCATCATCTGATCCGGGCTGATTGGTGTAAAAATCACGGATTTGGCGTTCCGCGTCTAGTGCGGACATGTGTTTAAGTTGAAAAAACTTTAGCTGTGTGGAAGGTGGTACCGGTTGGTCGAGTTTGTCGATGAGGTCAAGGATAGCCTTCATGCTCTCTTGACGACCGATTAATAACAAAGCGTTAGGTTTATCAAGTGACGTAATGCTGACGGGACTGTTGCGTGTACCGAATACGTCGTCGTAAAGTTCTTCTACGAGTTCGGCTAGCACGGTGCTATTGACGTGCTGTAATTCGTGAACAATTACGTGGGGTTGGGTGTCATCGGTATGTTGTTCGATTTGTTCAATTATTTGGATTACTCGCTGGACGTCATTGCGATGACCTTTGATAATAAATACACCAAGTCCCTCGATAAATTCAATTTGGACAGGTCCGATGAGACCGGCCTCTTCTGGCGCGACGGTGAGAACGGTCGATCCTAGTTCTCCTGGATCCACGTCGGCGTCCTGCGCAGCCGAGCTGTCTTGGAAAATTGAGGAGACAAGGTCACCGCCCCATTTTTGTCGGTTGGCAGAGGGGACGAACTGAACAGCTGCCTGTCCTTCTGGACTGTCAGTTTTGGTGCCTCTAACTAGTGCAATTGCGTCTTGTACGGTAGTTGGATCCGCTCGCTTTACAGGCACGATGCCGGTCCGTGTATTTTCATCGTTAATAGGTTTATCCAACGCCGCTGCTACACGCAACCAGGACGCGGCTGTGTCTTTGTCACCGGCCACCTTAACCGTGGAATTGTTGCGATCAATCGTCATTCGCGCGGAAGTTCCCTGTGGTCCCGGTAATTGCACTGTGGCAAGCTGGCCGGAAGCATCATTTGTCAAGGACAATTGACCGCCAAGAATATTGCGAAGTGCCGCCTCAAACTGTCTGGTCGACATGTTACGCAGTAGATGGTTAGATGGATTAACTGGAGCGGATATATTCTGAGCTGGGATGGAAGATGAATTAGGTACGGCAGCTGTCGGATTAATAAGATTTGCGGCAATTGCTTGTTGCGATTGTGTTGCAATTACGATCACTTGGTTGGTTCGTGTGTCGGGTGCGATTCTTACGTTGTCCGTTTCGGCAAACCTAGCTCGTAGTTTTGTTACCAAAGTTGCAATAGCGTCCGCGGGTACACTATAGCCTTGGATAATTGACGGAGTCACAATCGGCGGGGGAACTGGTTTAGCGCTTGCCTTCTTGTCTAGTGTCTTAAGTAACTGGCCAACCATTTGATGGACCCGTGGATCACCTTGTACTGCCAGGGTGCTATTGGCTTCGTCCGTGAAAATGTCCACTTTAAATCCGAAGTCACTAAGCACGGCTTTTAGTCGAGGAGCAATGTCTTGAGGCGAGTTATTTAGGACGGTGTACTGCGAGTACTGCTTGTTGGCAGATTTGATCGCATTCATTTGGGCATTAACGTCGCCGGTAGTGAATAACACTACAATAATTAGAATGACCGAGTTTCGTACAACCGGCGAGCGATTTGCAAGAAACTTCATTAGGGAGTGGTACGGATTGTTCATCGGGAAAATTCTACCTTTGCTCTAACGCACGACAACTGGATTTTGGAAAAAAACCTCAAAATGAGCGGTGCTACCGCACTTAAAATACCCGTTATGTTCGTTGTAATCGGCACAAACTGACATGGGCATAAGTGCAAAACGCTGTAATCGTGTTTTATTTACGCAAAACAGAGCATTTGGCCGCTAGAAAAATCATTTGGAACGCGACGACGCCGGGGGAGCATATGCACCGGTTATTTATGTTGACGTATGCATCAACCCAGAATGGGCGTGTGGCGGCACCAGATCACGTACGTTGAATAACGTTTCACGAGTGTTGAAAGGTTCTTTACCTCCAGCCGTATGGCTAGGGAGGGTGGATCTAGAAATCCTATGGGTTCGTACTTTCGAGCAAACGTTCTGCTGCTTGAGTAATATTTTCAGCGGTTGCGAGGGACTGTCCTGCCCTAACGAGTAGCGTGTCATCAGAATCCGTGAGGATTAGCAGCTCTTTTTGAGAAATTGTTCGAATTGTGCCGACGATATCACCGATGTTAACGCGGTCGCCAATTGTAAGTTTTACCATTTCATTAATGTCTCGTCTCAGAATCCACACCTCAACGTGGTTGTTGATCTGGACGGTACTTGTGAAAAACGCTAGCTGCGCAACATCGAATTTTGGTGGCATAGGTCTTATTGGAGGGGCCACCCTTTCAGGTCGTTTTTCTACATTTACAGTAAACTCGCGAAAGACGGTTTTTACTGGCAAGCCAGTATCGCTAGCGGAAACCCGCACTTTGTACTGACCCACGTTATCACCCTGTACCGTCAAACGGTTGTCCTTAATGCTCGCGATGAAACCAGCGGGCAAAGACTCGGAAGCGATTTGGAAATTTACGGATTGATTGAGTTGTTCGTCGGTTCCTGGATTTCGCGTTAACGTAACGACCTTGGATTGGCCGACGGTCGCTGCGATACGACTGTCGCCGGAGAACCTAGGTTCAAGATTTTCTGGACCGAAAATATTGCGATTCGTCATGAGGTTTAAATATTCTTCCAAGCCACCGTATTCCAATTGGTTGGAAACGGTGATGTTTTTGATTGATCCACGTTCCAAATCTTCAGTCACCGCAATCGCATCGATTTGTGCAGTGATTCCCAGGAAATTGTATCCCTTCGGCTTCACTGATAGCGTCAATACCTCGTGCAAAGACTCCTTGGCATAGAACTTGTAAAGAAATTCCGTTAATTGTTGCAGTGAACCGTCACAACTTACTCGAAAGGTGTGTTTATCATATATTCCGCCGACCGTACGGATTTGGTCGGATGTGATTTTTACATCCTGTAACCCAACTTCCTTTTCCATCAGCGTGAATAACCATGCTTTGTATGTTGTTTGTGCAGATGATTGATCACGTGGCAAAGAACGGTTTGCAAGCGAGGTAAGTTTGTTGCGATCCTGTATTGCAAGTTTCGTGTCGCGTTCGAGAAAACCCTTAGTCGTTTCTAAGCGATCTTCTGTGTTTTCGAGCTCAGTTAAATAGGCCGTATAGGAAGTTAATATCCAATAGCTTAAGGATATCACCCCTAAGGCTAGTACAATCGCACCCAATCTTTTTTCGCTGTTAGACATACTAGAGGTCCTCTACTTTAGTTTGAACGGGAGCATTCGTCGTTTGTAATGGCCGCGAACTAGGTTGGTCAGTTTCATCGGATTTATCCCCATTGGGCGATAAATCACTAGAATTGTTTTTACTTTCAGTTGAACTGGTTTCCGCCGGTGGAGTCACTAGGCGAATACGTTCTGTGACCGTCCACGGATAATCAACGCTTTCTGGATCCGGCTGAATGCCTGTGCCAGTAATTTTATAGGCTGGTGTCAAGAGGTTGGTTTCAAGCATCAGCAACGATTCGTCGTTTAGCAAATGAACATCAACATAGATTTGCCCCAAAATATCCGTGGGACGACTGGAGGTAGAAGTTGTCGCGGTAAAGCGGTCGACGATTGCCTGTTTGGCAGGGGGAAACTTGTTGGAGATTGAAACTAGTTCATCGAGCCAATTGATGCGAGAGTCCGCGAACGACTCTATCTGTTGTAAGCGATCTGTGAGTGCTTTGTTTGCTTTGTCTTTGGTAGGCTTGTCCTGCAGGGCCGTCTGAAGCTTTGCAATTCTGGTCTGCGCGGTCATGATAGGCCGAACCAAAAAGAAGGCCGCAAGAAAAATTGCTGCAATTCCCACAACTATATATTTCAAACTTTGACGGACAGAAGACACGGGAACCGGCGGTTTACGTGGATTGACAAAATCCAGTGTTGATGTTTCCCCTAGTTGTAGTTGGAAAGCAGTGCCGATCAAAGCTGTAAATTGTGATGGCTCGTCGGGCGTCGATGCGACATCGGTATTTTTGAGCGACGTGACCACACAGTCATTGAGTGGGTCGTAAAGGTCCACGTCAATGCTGAGATGTAGGGAAAGCTGATCTTGAATGTTCTGATGTAATTGTGAGGTACCAATAATTGTGGCGAGTTGTATTTCACCGGGAGTTGGTTGATTGGAATAGGATGCAATAGTACGTCGAACTTCCGCAAGTACACGCTGTGGTGAAAGTCCCGATTCTGGAAGTTTTACTGAGCGTGCGAATTGAGCCATGCCATTGTGCGAAACGGTTAGTTCAATTTCACCGTCTAGAATATCAATAATTAATCGATGTTGGGACGTTGGGTTTTGGCAATGAAGAAAATGTGCAGTGCTGAAGGAACTTAACACGACAGAACTCGACGTTAATCCGGCCATATTACACGAAGCAATGACGTCGGCTAGTACCTCAGGTGCCACGGTTGCGACGGTCACAAATATTTGATTATCTTCGGTTTCTCCAAGGACCGTAAAGTCAATAGGCCCATCGTCAGCCGTATTGAATTCCTGAGAAACTTGAAATCGTATGGTATCGGGTAATTCATCTGCTGGGATATTCGGCATCGTCAGTAGACGCATTTCCGTCAGTGCACGCCGCAGGACAAACACAACATCAGTTTGACCTCGTAGGCCAGCTGCTTGTGCAGCGGTTCTTAGCGCCGTTTCTAGTGGAGTGAGCGAGGAATCCGAGTCTGTAACCTCACCAATGGCAATTTCGACCATTTTATCAATGGCCAGATTGTTACCTTGGACGTGAGATACCAATAGTCGGACGGAATTCGCGTCCCATTCGCAGGTTATAAGTCTTGCCATGATTTATATCTTTCGACTAGTAAACGTAACTACTGCAGGTTAGGTGAGGGCATTGAGGAATCGCCGGTGCTGTATTGATAGCCTAGCACCTCTAGGGGATATCCGCGGCCTAAATGGCTTAGGTCTCGCCACAAACGTATGCGAGGTGTAACGGTTGTACTGTCTATAACGACTTCCGAACGTGAGGATGCTTTGCCACCTTCATAGTAGCCAATGATTTGTGCGCGATAAACGTCCCCATTACCGGTTATAAATGGTTGTAGTAGCTTCATTTCTTCAAGCGTTACAATGAGGTTCTTAACTAACCACGTTTCGTGGCGAGTGTAGTTTGAAGTATCTTGCGTTGGGTCTGTGAAGCGTTCCTGTATGATTCGGTCAATTGCCTCGGAATTCAGCCCAGGAACGCCTTCTAGTAGTGTTCGAGGTGCGGTGTTGATATTTAATCTACCCGGAATCGTTGGATTAGCGTTGGTAGATGCGTTGTCCATCAAATTATCGATATAAGTACCAAATCCTGCGAGTGGCCAAGGGGATTGAATTATAATGGGATCATCTCCAGCTTCGGCGGGAGCTCCTTCTAGGGAAAGTCCAACTAATTCCAGAATTTGGTTAATTTCCTGCTCTGCTGGAATGGTCAGATCTACCTGATACGCAGCGGCGGGAATTGGTATGGCGTCGGAAGATCCGGCTGTAGGTAATCCTTGACGGTATAAAATCACGAAGTTGGCGACATCGACACTAAAAACAGCCGCCAGATCTTGATGAAGTTTCGCAAGGTCCTCGTCATTAAAATTTATTCGGGGCTCACCGTTTATGTTGAGATTGTTTTCTTGACTGTAGAGTGTCAGGTATGAACTCCAACCTCGTTCTAAGGAACCGCTAAGCATACTGTCAGCTGCAGATTCTGCGGAGGCGGTCAAATCTGCAATTTGTTGCACCGCAGACAAAGCCGATTGTTCATGGGCGTCTACCATGCCGTTCCGATTTACATCAGCACCGAAAAGCAGTTGTGGTGAAACGCCGCGCACTAACAGAAGTTCTTCCACCGTATTGAAAGGTCCGTTGGTGGGAGTGTACGGTGATGAGAGACCCTGATAGTAGTCGTACTCAGCGCCATATTCACGGGTGTCGTCATCTTCATCAATCCAATCCATAATCGCGTCGGCTTCAAACTCGGTCATACCGGGCAAAGCCATGAGCAGGCTGCGGCCGCCGTTTTCAGCATAAGCGTCGGCCATGATCAGGGTGTTCAGATTCAGTCGGGCCGACTCATTTTCGAGCCCATATCGGATACCGGCGGTGTAGCCATCAGAGTTAATTGCGGGCGAAAGAACCGTAAAAGATCCAGTAGCAACCGGATCCGGATCAGGGATAATATTGATCGCTTGGAACAGTATCGGATTGTCATAACTGCCCCCGGTTTCTAAACGTTCCGACTCGGTTAACGAAAGATGAACGCGGATAGTGTCGATACCGGAATCGACCAACCAGCGAGTTTGTTGATGATTTGAAGAGAGCAAGGCTGTTTCATTGTGAGCAAGCATCATCGCTGAAAATGAGTAGGCCCCGAGTGACACAACCATTACGACGATAAGCACAACCATCAAAATGGATCCGCGGCGTTTGGTTGTGACATTTTTCTCTGTGTAAATGGTCATAGGCCCAGCGACTCCATCCCTTGATCTGTATCGTCGAGTGGCCGAATTTTGCCCACGGGCAGACGTACTACTAATCGGTAGGTCACCGCCGATGCTTGACCATCTGAAATTTCATCAGTATAGAACGCGTTGACGACTCCACCGGAGTGATATGGTGATGTCGATTTCAATGTTAGCAGTACTTCAATCGCTAACGGGAGCGATTGATAGGATTCGCTATCCCATTCGGCGAGCCATTCGTAGCCATCAAAATACTGAAACTCAATAGCAACGACCTCGGGAGCCAGTAACTGATCGCTTTTTTGCAATTGTTCAGTGTTCCCATTGTCCACGGCGTAGCTAGTTATCGCGCGGCTAAGTTGACGCCGCATCAGTCCCCCAACATTGCCGCTAGTATTGAAAACATCTTGGGCTGAGTTACTCACTGTTGCATCGCCCAAGCGTACGTAGTATGAAACCATTTTGACGTCACTTGGGATATCAAGTAGTTCGTTTATGGAGTCAGCGGTATAGAGCGTCTGGTATTCTTCCTGTCGTGGGATTCGGCTGATATCAAAATTAATTTCGGTTTGCGTGCCATATAAGCCCAGATTGACTGGAAAACTTGTTTGGTAATCATAACTATTAGATTCCGTCGTAGTGCTGTCAAGTTCAGGGGGCGTTACTACGTCAGCACCATCGAGTAGTGCACCAATACCGTCTAGGGGTAAATCCTCAAGCGCTGAGCTGACATCGACGCCCTCGTACTGAACGGCACTTTTGATATCAATCGCGATACGATTTAATAGTGCCCGTGCAAGTTGAACTTCCTCAACATGCATTCGTTGTTTCTCGACAATATAGAAGTGGTTGTTAATCGCGTAACCGATCAAACCAAGGATCAACGCCGAGATTGCCATGGAAACAATAAGTTCTAATAGCGTAACGGCTGCCTGGTGGGTTTTGACTATACGGTTCATGTTAAATATCCTCCAATGTGAGGAAATCTCTCAAATTCTCAGTAGATTCAGGTGCCAACTCAACTGCCGGGTCGATCATCCATGTCGTGACCGAGTGCCTTATGGGGAAACTTCCATCTTCCGGGAGATATTCGACTAAAATTTCCACCGCCAAAAGCATCCCTTGGGCGTCAATAGGTTGAGAACGTATCGTGAATTGAAAAGGCTCCATGGTTTCCGTAGTTGGAAATGGAATGGGGCCCGTGGCTGTTGGTGCAAGAATTCCAGCTTTTACTTCCGATAATTTTGATTCGGCTAGGAACTGTGCAGTAGTGAGTAGGCGGGCCTGCAGTGCGTTCTGACCGCCGATTTGGACAAGTGTACCAATGGCTGCCATAGACATTCCGAGAACGCCCAAAGCGATAATGACCTCCATCAGCGTAAAAGCTGCGCGGCGGTGATAGCGTTCGGATGGCGAAGAAATTGAATATCTCATTGTGCAATCCTCGTTGCGTCAAGTTCGGAAACTTCGATTTGTGTCATAATATTAGTGACATAGGCAATGCCGGTGAGTCCGCGTATGCGTACTAAGACAAAAATATTCAAATCGTCAGTGCCAATACGAACTTCCGATTGGCTTGTACTTCCATCGGGATAAAAGAGGATCGGTTGTGACCATACACCGCTGACTAGGTCTGTAGCGCTACTGGTATCAACGTTCGCCGCGTTGGGATTAAGTGTGGGGTCATTTTGGGCGAACGCGCGGTTATCAAAGGCTTGCGTCCCTGCGGCAAAGACGATCTTGTCGGGTAGGGTTTGTATTTGCTGCAATAGTCGTTTTGTTGTCTTGCGGTCATTGGTTGTCGGCTGTTCCAGTTGACCGAGGACATTAAACGCATTGGCTAAATTGTTTGCTTCGATACTGGAATCCCCCGTGTCCCATGGTTCGATGATGAACTGGTTACCGCCGATCTGATACCGTAACGCTAACGTCTGTCCGTTCCGCATCGCTTCGTTACGACTGCGAGCAAAAAAGGTCCGTACAGTATCACCTGATCGAATAAGGCTCTGTGTCTCGGTAGTACTCATCAACGCAGGGTAGATTAAACCGCCAATCACGATGACCAGTGCTGCCACAACTAATAATTCGAATAACGTAAAACCACGGACTCTTACCGTAGCGGTACGTTTGGATCGATTTGTTATAGTAGGACTCGTCATGGGAGACTGCTTGTTCGGCATCGCCCGACGGGCGATGCCGCCCTTCTGATGGCTTACGCTGGGAGGTTTAGTATGACGTTACGGTGATGTCATCGTCGGTATCGGCTGACATGTCAGCACCGGCAGACCAAATGCGATATCCAGACCGATTGGTTTGCGGATCATTTGCACGCTCATAGTTGTAAGCGTTGCCCCAAGGATCCGTTGGAATGGATTTTTGCAAATATGGTCCCCGCCATTTTTGCTGAAGGTTACCGTCGGTAGGTGCAGTGCGGAGAGCTTCGAGTCCGGTTTCGGTGCTAGGGAATTGTCCTACGTGCATTTGATAGTTATTTAAAGGAAGCTCAAACATTTGCAGTTGTGTTTTGGCTGCGTCTTCTTTTGACGTGGCAAGAATGTCAGTGAAACTAGCGACAACAATGCTGCCTAGAATCACGAGGATTGCCATTACAAGTAGTACTTCCATCAGTGTAAAACCGAGTCGGTCATTTTTGCGTTGGCGGGGGCGAGTTAACATGTATCGTATTTCCTTGTCGTAAACGTTGGTTAAGATAAAAGTTGTATAATTGCAGTTTATTAAACACCGCGTTTATGTAAGTAGTTTCGTGGAAAAATAAAATTCAGTTAGTTATGTGTTGCTTTACAGTGCGCTGCTCATCTTAATGACGGGTAATAATAACGCAATTACAACGACTAACACGGCTGCGGCCATTACCAATAACATGATTGGTTCGAGCAAACGAACGGCAAGGGTAAGGCGGCGACTAGTGCGCAACTCGAGGCTATCTGCGATATCGATAAGAACCTCATCGAGTGTATTGGATTCTTCCGCAACGGCAATCATCTCGACGACGGTGGCCGGAAAATAGCCGCTACTTCCGAGCGGCTTTGACAGGGATTGACCACTAGAAATATTGTCGGTGGCCTTATCAATAGCCTCGGACAACACTCGATTGCCGGCAGCATCTCGACTTATCATAAGAGATTTTAGTATTGGAACACCGTTGCGTAGCATAGTTCCTAAGACACGACAAAAACGAGCAACTGCAAAAGCCTGAAAAATGCTACCAACCAGTGGAAGCCTTATTTTAATCAAATCCCTAAGTCGTTTCCCCGTTTCGGTTTGCAAATAGTTGTATGCTGTAATTCCGGCAGCCGAAACAACAAACGCTCCAATGATTGCGGCAGGTCCGCGTAACGCATCGCTGAAGTTCAACAACCAATCCGTCATAATGGGCAATTCACCTCGCTCGCGTAGGTTGTCAAACATTTCACCAAACTTCGGCACAAAAAAGATTACCAGGCAGGAGACGATGATCGAACCGATTGTCCCGAGGAATAAGGGATAAGCGAGTTGTCCGATAGTTTCGCTTTTCAAATCTTCTTGTTGTTCGGTAAATTTAGCCACTCGCTCTAACGCATCTTCGAGAAAACCGCCTTCAGCGCCGGCACGTGCCATGTTTACAGCCACTTCGTTGAAGACTTTGGGATATTCCTTCATGGCATCAGCGAGCGTTACACCGTCCTCTATGTTGCTGTGTATTTCGGACAGGCAATAATGTAAAGTATTGTTAGAAGCTTGGTCTCGCAGGACGGCAATGCTACGAAGCAACGGAACACCACTGCGTAGTAACGAGGAAAGTTGCGAATAAACCGTGGCCATAATTTGACCTTTTACTCGTTTACGGCTAGTTTTCGCAGTGGATTTCGTATCCGTGGTGAATTGAAGGGGGAATAGAGTCTTACGGGCGAGCAGCTGGACGGCTTCGCGTTCTGTTGCCGCGTCAATAGTTCCTGAAACCTTCGCTCCGGTTGCCGTGCGGGCGGTGTAGTGAAAATCTGGCATAATAAATCCCCGTTGCTGGCTTAAGACTTGCCAACAATCTGGTCCCCCTTGGTGATTCTGAGGACTTCGTCAATGCTGGTAGTACCGGATATAACTTTACGCCACGCATCATCTCGTAGAGTGGTCATTCCGCCTTCGACCGCGGATTTTTTGAGTTGCCAACTACTTGCGCGCTCAGTCGCGAGTTCGCGGATAGCATCAGTTGTGAGCATCAATTCATAGACGCCCATTCGACCGGTGTATCCTACGTTACGACATTCGCGACAACCAACGGCTTGAAACAAATCCTGGCCGTCGATCAATTCGGTGGGAAAGTCAGGTGGCAAATCGGTTGCTTTAATTTTGACCGGAGATTTACACTTGTTGCAAAGGCGTCGGACGAGTCGCTGAGACATGACGGCCTCCACAGTACTAGCCACTAAAAACGGCTCAACGCCCATGTCGGTCATTCGGGTATAGGCTCCGGCCGAGTCGTTTGTATGCAATGTGCTAAATACCATATGTCCAGTTAGAGAGGCCTGTATGGCATTTTCAGCGGTTTCTACGTCACGAATTTCACCGACGAGCACTATGTCTGGATCGTGACGCAGAATACTTCGTAAAGTTGTGGAAAACGTGAGTCCAATTCGGGAATGGACTTGGATTTGATTGATCCCATCCAGTTGATATTCAACAGGATCTTCAGTCGTGATAATTTTGTTGGAAGGGTTTTTGATTTCCATCAACGAACTGTAAAGCGTAGTGGTTTTACCTGAGCCTGTTGGACCGCAGACCAGCACAATCCCATGAGGCAAAGTAATCAGTTGTTTGAATTGTTCATAAATTCCGGGCTCCATGCCAAGGCTCTGTAAATCGAAAACCATGGATCCCTTGTCAAGGATACGCATGACGATGCCTTCACCGTGAATCATTGGGATCACACTCACACGAATATCAATCTCACGACCTTTGACTTTGAGTTTAATTCGACCGTCCTGCGGGAGTCGTTTCTCGGCAATATTCAAATGTGCCATAATCTTCAACCGGCTAATGATGGCGGCTTGAAATTGATTAATTTCTGGGGGCACTGGCTGTGGGTGGAGCATACCGTCAATACGGTAGCGAATGGTAACACCGCTCGACTGCGATTCTATGTGGACATCACTAGCACGCATCTGGATCGCTTCGAGAAGGATCTCATTCACAAGTCGAATTACTGACGCTTCCTGCGCCATTTCGGATAACTCAGAACCATCCCCTTCAATTTCGTCGAGAAGTTCTACGTCATCGTCTTCGCGTTGTTGGATTAGGCTGTCAATCGTTTCGCTACCAACACCCAAATGTTGTTTGATAAGCGTATCAATTTCAGGGCTTGCCGCGAGTACGGGAAGTACCGCTTTTCCAATAGCTGCGGCGACCTCGTCAACAGCGTATAAGTCAAAAGGATTGCTAGTGGCAATCAAAATGAAGCCGTCTTCGACGGCAATGGGGAATACTTGTTCACGATAGATAAGACGCGTGGGGAAGTCTTCGAGCAAAGCAAGATCAATGTCTGCGGTACGTAGGTCAACATAATCGACACCGATAGAATCACCGATCGCCTGCAGTGCGGCCGCCTGGTCAAGGTAGCCGAGCTCAACGGCCATGTCAATTTGATCGGTTCCGGATACGCCAGATTGCAGAATGGTTTCCACCTGGGTGTCATTTAGAAGATTTTGATTTTGTAGTATTTCACAAGCTTGCATGTGTTTGCCCTAGTGTGCTTACGCGGAATTGAAGAGGTCGCAATTCCTAATTAGTCAATTATCGAGGTTGTCCGCTTGAACCGCCGCTTGGACGACCGCCCGTACCGGAACCACCACTTGGGCGTCCACCAAATCCGGATGTACCGCTGGGACGACCGCCGGTACTGGAACCGCCGAAACCGCCGCCTGATCGCATGCGGTTAAACATTTCCATCCGCTGGCGAATTGACTCAATGTTCGCAGCAGAAGGCGCTGGGGAACTGCTACGTGAACTAGAACTAGTGCCACTCCCTCCTGAGGTAGTAGACGTCGACACGTTTTCGCCGAGAATGGCTCGTAATGCCGTGTTGACGACGTCGGGATTAGCAAGATGTAGGGTGCGAACTTCGATAGATTCTTGGGTTTGAGTACCAGCTTGATCTAATGCCATTACTAATTCATGGACTTCGTTATACATGGGTTCTGGAGCTGCGATAATTAGAGAGTTACTAGTTGCGTCAACGCCAATCGTCATTTTGGCGGGCTCACCTTTGACTTCATTGTTCCCCCCGCCGCCACTGCCACCACGCCCCCCGCCGGCCATTCTTTGCATCATTTGACGCATGATATCTTCCTGTCCACCCCTTTGCTGTTGTTGCCCACCGGATGAAGCACCAGTGATTCGTCCAGCGTAGACTTCCTTGAGGACCGCTGATATTTCTGCAGCATCTGTGTAGGTGAGCGGAATTAGTCGTGGTTTTCCTGCCGTTTCAACTTCGGTTTCACTACCCTCGCGATCGATAACTTTTAACAAATCGTCGATCATTTGAAGATCTTCATCGTTGGCTTGAACGATCAGGGCATTAAGTCTCTGATTGGCAACAATACTGACAGTTCCCGAGGCACTAAATGACGCCCCGTCTGTTTCACCACCCATTCCACCTCCACCAAGTAACATTCCCATCAGGCCACCACCCATCATGCTGGTTGTCGCATCACTTACGAGTGAACCTAATCCGAGACTATCGTCTTCGCCGCCGGACATGATTTGTTGGAGCAATGATTTTGCGACGTCTACTTTGGAGTATTTTAGATAGAAAATCGTAATTTGTCTGTCTGTGGTGGCCGAACTGGGCGGCGTTAGACGGCGAACGATTGCTTCAAAAGCGTCGAGTGCCTGAAGATCGTTACTGTAAATGATAATCCCTTCGCTTGTGACCTCGACGCGGATTTCATCGCCGGTTAGTCCCGGAAATGCGCTGGTTGCAGGGTCGCGGGGTGTGTCTTGCTGTTCCAGTTGCGCCGTTACAAAACGGGTAAGTTCTGGGGGTAGCACATTCGCAGTCTTCTTCATCGTTTGTGCTCGGATATTTGTCTCCGCCGGTTTGTCCTGAGGCGGAACCGTTGGTTTGAGTTTAGGGTTCGTCTGTCGTTGTTCGATAGTAGATTCAGTACGCGTTTCTGGTGTCACGATGCGAATCCTATTGTTTCCCTGCCAGAAACGTTCGGCACGCTCGACGGCTTCTATCGCCTTGTCCCCCGTGTACGGTAAAATACGAATGTTTCCCTCTTGAGGCGTGGTGTTTTCAGATTCAAGCCGGTCAATCATGCTGCGAATTAACTGTAGTTCGGATTCAGTCGCACGTATAAATAACTTCATGGTTACTGGGTCTGCCGTAACTTTTGGACCAGTTGTTGGCGCTGGTTCACCCTCAGCCACCTGTGTGCCAAACATGTTTGCAATCATGACCAAAGCCATTTCAGTGTCTAATGACTTAAGGGAGATAACTTCAAAGACTGGTACATCGCCTTCAAGTTCGCGTATCGTTGCTTGAATGCGAGCTTGTTCGGCAGGTCTCGCGAAGGCGATTACCTTATTTGTGGTTGGGTCGAGTGCAAGTCGGATGTCGGGCAAACCTGCAAGCATTGTCTGCAGAACTTGGAAAGTCGTGTCCGGATCAGCTACGCTGATGGGGTGAGTCTGTAGTTGCGGTTGTTCTAATGGTGCTGTGCCTTCGACTCCAGCAAGTGGATCAATGTCTAATCGTTTGACGAGGTCTTGTAAAACGTCGAGTTTTTCTTGCTCACCGGTGGCGAATATTCGAGTTCCAAGAGTGTCCACGGCGAAATTGAGACCTTCGGTTGAAAAATCTTCCTCGCCCATACTGAGCATCGTCCGAGCCACTGCTAAAATGTCTTCCGCTGGGGCAAATTCGAGTTTGATTTCGAGAACTTTTCCGGCGAGGTCGGTGCGGGGCTTTTCGACGCCCTCAATGACGTCACGCATTGTACGTAGACGCCCAGCCGTTTCTTGCACGAGTACTTGCTTAGCGGCAGGAAAAACGAAAAGTTTCCCTTGGGGGCCAATCAGTTTTTGTAAGTCGCTGGTGGCTTCCTCGGGCGTCATCTTTACGAGTTGAAATAAGGTTTTAACGAGTTCGTATTCGCCGCGATCGTCAAGTTCTGAAATAGGAACATATTGCACGAGAACTTCTGGTACTGGGTTCTCCAAATTGACCACCGTCAGCAGTTGATTTCGGCGTACCAAAGTATAACCTCGTGTCAGTAGCATCCCGTTCATGAGATCCATGGCTTGAGCAGGCGTATAAAAACGCGGATCCGAGTAGTTGAGCGTTCCTGGTGGCGGGCCGTCCATTTGTAGTGACAGTTCATTTAATTCCGCAAACCACGTGATGACGTCCTTCCATGGCGTGAATGTAAATGCGAAGCTAACTTCAATTTCGCCTTCCGCGTTTAGCCTTGTTTCGCTGTTATTGTTGTCCTTGGGTTCCGCAGCAGGATTAGGTTTGATTTTAGCGTCGGCTGGTTCGCTAGTAGCGTTTTCTACAGTCTTGTCTTCATCAGACGGTTTTTCGCCTGCTTCAGTTGCAGGTTTCGGCTTGTCTTCATCAGACGGTTTTTCTCCAGCTTCAGTTGCAGGTTCCGGCTTGCCTTCATCAGATGGTTTGTCTCCAGTTTGAGCAGCATCAACCGGCGCTGCGGTTTCGTCCTTAGGGGACGCCGCTTCTGCTGGGGGTGTCTTATTTGGCTCCTCACCTTGGACTAACGCAACAGGGACTTCGTTGGCGCCAATTAGGCGCAACCAAGATTGTTGTTGATTGTCAGTTAATATTGCGTAGATGCGTCGTTCAACCATTACAAACAACTGTGATTGTTCCAGAGCGGTAGCCCCTCGGGATAACTGCATGCGTTGCTGACTGAGTCCTTGAATATGTTCAAGCTGGGAGTCGTTTATTACTAACGTCGCCCTGATTTCGGGACGTAGTAACGATTGTAAGCCAAGTTGGCGTAGTTGAATTTGATTGACCACGGCGCGTTGACTTACCGTGAGTAGAGATAATGCCAGTTGGTCAGTCTGTAGTTGGAATTCTTGATGGGCAATTTCGCGTTGCGCTGGTGAATCTTCGGCATGAAGTTTGTTAAATAACAAAATACGTCGCGTTTTTAGAGCCGTTAGTTCCTGTTGTACGTGGGAACTTAATGCGAGTTCTGCTTTATGTTCCGGGGAAAGCAATGCACGAAGTACGTGGTTCTGCGGATCCATATTCGTTGTGGTCTTCTCAGCTCCGTTAAGCTCGTGAACTGAGGATAAGCTGATAAGAAGCGCAGGGATCAACAACATTGCGAGGTTATTGCGATACATCGTTTGATAAACTCCAGTCGATAAACGCCGTTCTTTTGTTCTGAGTATATCTTTGCTGAGCATAGAATAAGCGATTATCGATGATTATAAATAGGTGAAAAACAATTTATTGACAATACATGGCCAAACGGTGGTCGTTACATTACTGGTATGTCCAGTAATATAGGTTGTTTCGGGGAAGCCTGTAATATTGGTAGAACGTGATAATAGTGCAGAAAGCCCATGTTAAGTAATGTATACCCATTAAACCACGCGTAGGTCGGAACGTTTCGTTGTGCAAATAGGAAAAATAGGTTGTTATAGGGGTTTTTGATTGTTCTATAGCGGTTATTACGATTGTTGATGAACTTTGGCAGTGATTAACCGACACGAGAGTGATTCCCGTTTTGGGGATTAATTACGATACCGCCGTACCGCCAAAACTGAAGAATGCTTTAGATTATGCTGTATTATTGCCGATTCTGTGTACAATTAGACAATCCTCACGATAGGGTTCCCGACCATTTGGGACAGTACCGGGTTCATTTTGATAATCATTTTACAGATATATGCTCAGAATAGCATTAAAACTCGTTTATATCACTTGCGGGATGCAGGTCCTGTTAACATCTACGAATGTTATCGTAGCGCAACCGGTAGGGCAAATTCTCGATATACGCGGTTATGGCGTTGATATCCCGCCAGGTGAGGTAACTGCCGGAGACGATGCCGTTGTACACACCCGAGATCGCTATGGGGATCACGTGTTGGCGCGAGTACACGTAAACGTCGGGGCTAATCGCGTTGTTTTGCTACCGGATGGTCAATTGGTAGCTCGTCACCAACGTGAAGCCGTGCTGGTTGACAAAGCCTTTGAAAAGGCAGATATGGTTCAACTGGGTAAAAACTTGGTTGAGCATGAGTTCCCCGGATTCCGTGTAAAGAGAACCGTGCATTACATCTATATCTATAATACTTCAGAGAGTTTCGCCACGGCCACGAGTAAGATTCTTGAAATGATGACGCCCGGAATTATAGGTTATATGAAGAATTTGGGGCTTGAAGTTCACCAGCCGGAAGTTCCTTTGGTGGTGGTCATGTTCAAAACAGAGGAAGAGTTCAGACGTTATCGTAAAATACCTAACGGCATGATTGCCTATTATCATACGCTGACTAATCGCGTTGTGATGCATGAAGAATCACGGTTGAATTCCGTTAAGCCTGACCTTGCTATTAAGCAAAAGATAAATACGATTGCTCATGAAGGAGTGCACCAACTCCTACACAACATTGGTGTGCAAACGAGGATGTCTGCGTGGCCCATGTGGATTACTGAAGGAATCGCTGAATACCTTTCGCCTACGACTACCGGTAGATACATGCGATGGAAGGGTGCTGGGCAGGTCAACGATTTTCGCATGATGGAATTGGAACAGTTCCTGCAGGTTAGTACACGAGTTACTCAGTCACCAGGAGATTGGTTGACAGAAACAATTTTAGCGTCGCGTTTAGATTCCCAAGGCTATGCGTCAGCATGGGCTTTGACGCACTATCTCGCTAAGACAAGACGTACTCAATTCAACGCCTACATCCAGGAATTACAAAAGCTAGGACCACTCGATGGAGGCTATCGTGTGGTGGGAAATGGTTCGGTGCCGAAGCACCGAGAACTTTACGCGAAGCATTTTGATGCGGATCTCGCGGTGACCGAAACCCGTCTAAGGCAGTACTTGCCGAAACTCCCGTATACGGATCCGTTTATTGATTTTCCACACGTTAGTGCTGTTATAGGGTTCACGGTGAATGGTCAATTCAAAAAAACGGGAGGCGTTTTCCATAATCCAATGCTTGCGCGACAATGGGTAGCCAAAACAATTGTCGAACTGAATCTCCCAGCAGACAGTGTACAAACAGAGATGAAGAGCTTTGAAAATCGAATACTGGCGCAACGCTACCTGCGGGTGAAGCTTCAGTAACGTACTAATACCTCTTTGAGCTGCGTAGATATTACCATGGAACGAATTGGACAAGAGGCATTGATGTTCTCCCGGTCACTAAGCGTGTTGTGGCTGTTAATTCCACAGGTGTTCTTGTTGTTGGTCAGCCCTTCGCTTTATCGCCGTAAGGGCTGGCGGGGTTTGGCCGGTCCTGCAGCGGCTTTGTTCAGCGGGTTTGCAATTGTCGGCGAATGTCTGTTGCTAGAGGTGTTCGAGATTACGGCTCAGTATTTTGAATCTGCCACGGGTCGCGTCATTTATAGTCTTGGTTTCAATATCTTAGATATTTTCCCTTATGCATTCCTTGCTAGTTTACTATTTAGCTATGACCGCAATGTGCTTGATGAATGTCGGCGATTACGGGGACTAGCAAACCCAAATTTATTAACTGAGCACAATGGCAAACGAGGTATTCTTATAGCGTTGTTGTCATTCGTTTTGCCTATTAGTATTATTACATCGCCTCTTGGTGTGGTCCGGTCACAGTGGAAATTGCATGGAATCGCAAAGGGCACGATCGAACCTCGCGGGAAGGGAATGGTGGTGCTGGCCTTAGGCGTTTATACCGCGGCTATTGTTTCAGCGTGCATCGTTTTTGGGTTGATTATTGCCGCACTGCAATTTGCACATATCGAGGGTTACGAGTATTTTGAGCTTTTATACGGGGACTCGTTTTCACGTCTACCGTTGCACGTCGTTTTACAAAATCCGTGGTTGACGGTAGGCTTGCCTTTTGCAATTGTTATGGTCGGCGGTTTTGTCGCGCAGCGTCGGTACGGAATGATCCGATCGATGCTCGGCTGTACAGGTGTGTTGTTGCTTGGAATCGCTTCCAATCCAGTTGAGTATAATGGTGTAATACCTCTAACCACAGCGCATATTATTTTGGAGATTTGTGCGGGTCTATCCTTGGCAATTGCCCTGTGGATACCTCAACAGGTCGAAGTCAAAACGAAAAGTACCGCTGTGGGTTAAACCGCTAACGTTATTGAGTTTGTGGTGACGCGTGATTTATCGCCATTGTTTTAATCCGAGCAATCATCGAGTGAAGACCATTTGCGCGCGATCGGCTAAGATGTTGTGTTAGCTCGATTCTCGCGAAGACATCGACGATGTCCAGTCCCATGATGTCTTCAGGTGTCTTTTGATTATAAAGCTGAACGAGAATAGCAACGAGTCCCTTGACCAGTTGCGAGTCACTATCGGCACTGTATACCAACTTGCGTGGATCATCTTTCGACTCGTGACAGACCAGCCAAACTGTACTGAGACAGCCTTGAACTCGGTTTTCTTCGCACTGGAGCTCCACTGGGAAAGGAACCATGGCGTTACCTAATTCAATTAAGTATTGGTACCGCTCCTCCCAATCGAAAAAAAGTTCAAACTCTTCGACCAAAGCGTCAGGTGTAATTGTTGGGAATGGCATTGGCAAATCGAAAACCCGTTATCATTTATTGTAAAGGTGGTCTTTTCTCACTGTATTATATAGCTGTCGTGTTTCACGGTATAGTGGCGCAATTCAACGTGGCAATCCCCCGATCGCGAATTAACGCAATCCGCCGATTTGATAATGAATTTCACTTGTTGCGCGGATTACCAACAGCCGCAGAGGCGGGTAATAGACAATTACGCCTGGCCCGCCGCTAATGTCCCAGAACTCGGGTGAGATTGTTGTCTTGATTAGGTTTACCAGTGCTGGACCATAATCTTGTACTCCCTGACCTGCGTTACCTTGAAGCATGCGGTTTGCACCGCCGAGTGCGTGGGAGCTGCTCTGTAAGTGCTGTTGCAATGTATCAAGTAGTGAATATGAATGGCTATAATATTTATTCGAGGTTTTATGCCGAGCAGCGTATTCCATCGACTGCAAAATTTTAAGCAGGCGGGCCCGGACCTTTACGCGGTAATTATTGAGCGTGGGACTGGTTAGTAGTCGCTGGTCAGTCATTATTTCGCGGTACAATTCCGTTAGCTTAACCACCGCGGATTCACGCTGCGTAGGTATTCTGGCGGTTGACTCAAGGCGTAAAGCGGTAGCGATGCTCTTTTCAATTTCGTGAAATGGCCGACCGGCGGCTTGAGAAATGGCTGCAGATAATGACGTGAAGACAAAAAATACTACGGCTGATTGTTTTAGCATACGAAAACGTTTTACCCCGCAACATTGTAAAAGCAACCGAAAGACTTATCATTCATTCCATTATTTGTTGTGGTGCTTAGAAAAGCAAGTACAACATACCACGTGAGTCTATTTGGGCTTCGGCAGACGCTTAATAACACTCTTCGACAAAACTTTATTAACACTTAGAAGGCGCCGCTTTAATTGCCTCCGCGGTTGCCAGATGGTATTCTGAACTTCCTGAGGACGAGATAACATTTTAGAGAGCAACGCAGAGTCGCATCCCACATAAAATTGTTAGCGGCATATTTCCAATAATACGTAATAGCTCAAATAGGAAAAACTTGAAATGATACGATTAGCGATCAAGGCAACGGGCGTAATCTTTACGCTAGCGTTGTTACTTAACTTACAAATTTGTGTGCTACAGGCAAATGAAAAACCAGCACGCATTCTTTTTGTAACACAAAGTGCGGGATTTGTGCATGGCAGTGTTAGGCGTGGTGATAAACCACTCGCAGTTAGTGAACGTGTAATGACGGAACTGGGGATTTCGTCAAAGTTATTCCGAGTAGACTGCACCCAAGACGTAAAGGCCGACTTTACGAAAGAAAAATTACAGCATTATGATATTGTGATGTTTTACACCACCGGGAAACTTCCAATAGATGAAGTAACGCTGGACTACTTTTTTAACACTTGGCTCAAACAGAAGAATCACGGTTTTATTGGAACACATTCGGCTGCCGACACGTTCAAAGACTACGAGCCTTACTGGGACATGATAGGTGGGACGTTTAATGGACATCCGTGGTCAGCGAATACTACCGTGACGATTACCAACCATGAGCCTGAGCACCCGATCGTTAAAGCCTGGGGTTCTGAGTTTACGCTTAAAGATGAAATTTATCAGTTCAAAAACTGGCAACCCAATAAGGTCCGTGTCTTGATGAGTTTGAATATGCAAAAAACCGACCTTAAACGGCCATCGCATATTCCTATCTGCTGGTGCAAAAGTTATGGCAACGGCAAAGTTTTTCACATGAGTTTGGGGCATCGCGAGGACGTGTGGACTAACCCGACCTATCAACAATCGTTGCTTGGCGGAATCAAGTGGATATTAGGTCAAGCTGAAGGCGCGTCTGAACCAAATCCAAGTGTTTCGGCAAAGCAACAGGAACTAGCCGAAGCTGCGGCTGCTAAATAGTAAATACTAGTTTTCGCGATGGGGAAAACTCTTATTCCAGATTTCCATTATTAAATTTGGATTACGCGTTATATAGCGGATGTCGTGTGATTTACCCGCTACGTCCGTCACGTTGATTTGATGGGTGGGAATACCAAACGAGTTAAGTGAGCTAAGATTTAGTAAGCCGCCGTAGCCAATAGCAATTCCAGGTTCAATTTTTTTGGGCACTAACTTCTTATAGCGTTTCAACAGAGGGTCGGCGGGATTGTGTACATTGAGATATTGGTCAACAACGGTTAGTGCGTTACCAAAATATTTCCCTGCTTCCAACCAATCCTGGTCGATCGCGCCGCCGACAGTGAGATATGTTATTTTACGATCAGACTGTGGTTTGAATTGAGGTGTGTAGGGGTTCGTGCCTCCACCGAGTAAGTGTAAAGCACAGGCGGAAACGCGGGCGCCCATACTATAACCGACCACAAGGGTACGGTTGCGTGCACGGCAACGATCAACGATATGTGCCAAGTAGAAGCCTTGAGGTTGCGAGCGAATTGCTTGGTCCTTGAATTCCTTCACGATTCCGCCCACCTGGCGGTCCGCTGGCCAAGACCAAATTACGTAGCGAAATCGTTTGGTGTCGGTGATGACTGGACGAATGTGTTGATAGACATCTAATGTTACTTGAAGCACAAGTTCCGTGGTGGCGGGACTGCCATGAATAAGGAAACAGGTATCAACGTTCTGCGTGGCGTTAAAATCATCTGCTGTTTTACGCTGCCACTGCCCAGATACTAACTGTAGGTATTCAATCTTGTCGATGTCTCCTTCCAATTGTTCATATTGTCGCAAGCCCCGAGTACTGACGTGCCATATTTCATGGGCGGCTGCAATATTGTCTGGCGAATATTTGGCAAGCAGTTCGGGAGAGGTTGGTTGGGCAGACGCAAAATGAGTGTTTATCGCGACTGCTAGTGACAATAGTACGAAGGAGAATTTTGTGAGTAAAGTCATGGTCATATTGTTGGTGGGGAGGTTGTCTGTTTGCCGCCATTATCTAAGGCAGAATCTCTTCGACGATAGCCTCATCTCATTCCGTTAGGAACTGGTGAGCTGAAGTTAATCGTATATTAATTCAACAAAACTGCCTCTGGGAAATAATAATAAAAGTAGGATGCTCTAATTACAGGTGCTTAGATATCGCGTGTGGGGGCCATAGAATGCTTGATTTTACGCTATGGGTGCATTCATAAATAACCTATCATTATTAGCTTCGTCAAGTGGGTAAGTTGATGCAACCTTTTTTATTATAGGGCATTAAAACGTAATGGGAAACGTTTTCGAGCTACAGCATGCGCTAGTTGATCATTATCTGTCTATCGCGCGCGACAGGCAGTCTACACAGGAAGAGTTTGCCGCTTCCTTTAATTATCTAGGGCAAATTTTGGCTGTGGAAATGACACGGGAGTTTTCCGGCGATGTTAAGGTGGTTCAGACCCCTTTAGAGGCGACTCAGGGTTTCTGCCTACACACGAGTATCGCCTTAGTCCCGATTCTGAGAGCTGGATTGGCACTGGTTGATGCGTTTGTCGAGTTGCTGCCAACCTCGGTGGTTCTGCATTTAGGTATGTATCGTAACGAAGAAACGGCAGAACCGGTGTGGTACTACAACAAACTGGACGAGCACACACCTGTCGACCTCGCATTGATTCTTGATCCGATGCTTGCCACCGGCGGATCCGTCGTAGCTGCGATAGGGGCGTTACGAAAATTCGGAGTACCTAAGGTCGAGGTCGGGTGCGTTATCGCGGCGCCTGAAGGGGTTCAGACAGTGCAAGATTTCGATTCAGATGTTAGGCTAACGATATGTCGAATTGACGAAAGATTGGACGATGATTGCTATATTCGGCCAGGTCTCGGCGACGCTGGCGACCGGTATTTTGGGACTGCGTAAGGAATTCGTATTGATGAGACAGTGGATGTGTTTGGGTTGTCAGTTTAGAAGGTTAGTATCATAAGGTGGGAGTGTTTGCCGATGGATGATATTTTTCCGCGTCTAATTAGCTGTATTGGTTTGTTTGCGATGTTGTTGCTCGGATGGGCAATGGGCAAAAATCGAGATCAAGTTAATTGGCGTATTGTGGGCAGTGGCCTGCTAGCGCAATTAGCGTTAGCAATATTTGTAATGCGTACCGAAGAAGGAAATGCGATCTTTACCGCTATCGGCGGGATGTTTGCAGGCATGCTGAATTTTGTTGACGAAGGTTCTGCGATGGTATTTGGTAACAATTACACGGAATTTTTCTTTGCCTTCAAGGTCTTGCCCACGATAATATTTTTCTCGTCCCTAATGGCGGTACTATATTATCTAAATGTCATTCAGCCGTTAGTTCGATTTTTAGCTTGGACGATGCGACTAACATTTCGAACCTCCGGCGCGGAAACGCTTGCAGTGGCTGCCAATATCTTTGTTGGACAAACGGAAGCACCTTTGGTGGTTAAACCGTACGTGGCGGCAATGACTAAGTCGGAGTTAATGGCTTTGATGGTGGGCGGATTTGCGACAATTTCCGGAGGAATCTTAGCCGCCTATATTGGCATGGGAATTGACGCAACGCATTTAGTGAGTGCATCGGTGATTTCCGCGCCTGCGGCGTTAGTCATTGCTAAGCTGCTTGAACCAGAAACGGATGCACCGCTGACGCTGGGACAGGCAGTCACAATCAAAAAGACGGACAGCGATCCCGTGAACGTCGTGGATGCCGCTGCGCGGGGCGCCGGGGACGGGCTTGCACTGGCACTTAACGTCGGCGCTATGTTGATCGCTTTTCTGGCTTTACTGGCCGGCGTTGATTGGTCAGTCGGATTTGTTGGCGAGGGTTGTGAACGCGTTGTCAATGCGATTTGGGCTGGAAGTAGCGTAGATTTTCAATGGGGGTTGGCCTCAATGATGGGCTGGTTCTTTGCACCGTTGGCTTGGTTAATGGGAATTCAATGGGAGGAATGTTCCATTGCCGGTGAATTACTCGGTTACAAGTTGTTTGCTAACGAATTTATTGCATATCAGAACTTATCGGAAATTCAATCAAGTACAGAAACAGCATTGAGCGAACGAACAACGGTCATTTTGACTTATGCGTTATGTGGTTTTGCCAATTTCGGATCGATCGGTATTCAACTCGCTGGCATCGGTGGAATTGCGCCTTCACGTCGTTCCGACCTTGCCAAACTCGCCGTTCGAGCGATGCTTGGAGGCACACTGGCCGCTTTTATGACAGCTTGTTTTGCAGGAATGTTGTACGGGGTACCATGGGACGTTATCAAGTGGTAATTCAAGAGTCAGGGATTAACACAAAATCTGTTGCATGGAGTGTTATTTGATGTTGCATCTCAAGTCAGCGACTGAATTGCATAAGTTGATTACGGCGGGGGAAGTTTCGGCCCGCCAAGTGCTTGAGGACCATTTGTCTCAAGTGCGACGCGTAAATGAAACCGTGAATGCCATCGTGACTATGGATGTAGAACGATCCGTGCAGTGGGCGATTGAGGCGGATGAGCATCAGGCAGGAGGCGGCGAACTCGGAGTGTTGCATGGATTACCCGTGGTCCATAAAGATCTGTTTAGTACGGCTGGAATGCGAACTACTTTTGGATCCCCGATATACAGTAATCATATTCCTGACTTTGATGAGCTTATTATTCAGCGTTTGCGTTCGGCGGGCGCGATTTCAATCGGTAAGTCGAATACGCCGGAATTTGGCGCGGGATCGCAAACATTTAATGAA
>JABHUV010000356.1 GCA_018658605.1 Planctomycetaceae bacterium
CGATTGTATGGCCCCATGCGCCTAGACCGCCATCGCCATCCACTCGGGCTGTTTTTTCGACCTGCGTGAATTTCCCTTTGCCATCATTGTTCCAAAGCGTATTTGGAACGAGGCGGTAGTTCGATACATAAATATCCAAGTCACCGTCTTCATCATAGTCAGCAGTGGTAATACCACGAGCTGGCATGGTCGTACCCTTAGTTCGCCAAACTTCTTTGAAGTTGTTCTCGGCAGTGTTGAAGTACATCACGTCGGTTAAATATCCGGGACCTTCATAACCGCCAACATACAGATCCACGAGGCCATCACCGTTAAAGTCACCCATGCTGGCGGCGAGGCTAACCTTGGTCGGTAGGTCAGGCAGTTTGTCGCTGATGTTGGTAAGAGATGTTCCCTTCTGATTGAGAAATAAATTCCCTTTACCAGCCCAGCACATTGCGTCAGGATATCCGTCATTATTGATGTCCGCCCAGACTGCTGCCCCAGCTAACCCGGTATTTGCAAGTTGCGTGAACGTGCCGTTGCGATTGTTTATCCATATCTGATTCGAAACATTGAGATCTTCGTAACCATCTTGGTTGAAGTCGATCCAAGCAGCAGAACCACCCGCCATGCCCGTAAGTTTGGACTTTGTAGTAGCGTCTACAAACGTCTGTGCATCCAAGCATGATGTCAGACAGACCAGAATAGCAGTCACGATTGAGTACTTCATTGGTTGTGAACTCCTATGAACCGAAAACCGAACAGAAAGTTACCATAACTATTGTATTGTAGCATTAGCGCCGCACGACGGTCACGACTTGAGCTAAGTTTGCCGCAAATTGCGTTACAAGATCCAACTGGCTCACTTTAATTCATTACAATAGATAAGTCATGGTTCAATATTTCGTTTACTTGGTTGTCTTGTTGAGTTGTCTTAGCGCTTCGCTGCAGGCTGACGACCAAGGTTCGCAAACAGAGTTTTTTGAAAAGAAAATTCGACCTGTTTTAGTATCCAAGTGCTACGAATGTCACAGTGCTATCGCGGTGGATGTTCAGGGTGGGTTACTGCTGGATTCCCGTCCAGCCATGCTTAAGGGGGGCGACAGTGGTCCTGTTGTAGTTCCGGGGAAACCCAACCAAAGCCTGTTGTACTTGGCGCTGCAACACGATTCGTTGGAGATGCCCCCGAAGGAGAGGTTGCCGGCGGAAGTGGTGCAAAATTTTAAAGAATGGATTTTATCCGGTGCCCACGACCCGCGGGACGCTCCCTCGGATCCACAGGAGTTGGCATCACAAATTTGGGAGGATGCCTTTCGGCAACGTAGTCAATGGTGGAGTTTTCAACCCGTGGCCCTGTTGGTTCCACCGACGATTGCTCGAAACAACTGGTCTGAATTGCCCATGGACCGTTTTATCCTGTCCTCACTCCGGAAACAGGGTTTGTCGCCATCAACTCGCGCCGAAAATACAACTTTGATCCGGCGACTGAGTTTTACGCTCACTGGCTTGCCCCCTTCGGTCGACCAAGTAAATGCGTTTGTTCAAGACGATTCACCAGGTGCCTGGACTGCGCTGGTTAATTCCTATCTGGCCTCACCCCATTTTGGCGAACACTTTGCCCGTCACTGGATGGATGTCGTGCGGTACACCGATACCTACGGGTATGAATGGGACGTGCCTGCGAAAGGAGCTTGGCGTTATCGAGACTACCTGACACGTGCCTTCAACGCCGACATCTCGTATGACCAAATGGTCCGCGAGCAGATTGCCGGTGATTTGTTAAGCGACCCCCGTATTAATCACGAGTTGCAGCTCATCGAATCTCATATCGGACCCATGTTCTATCAACTTGGGGAGCATCGTCACGGAGATAGTTCCGAGTTTGAGGGGATCCATCAGGAAATGCTCGACAACAAAATCGATGCATTTTCCAAAGCCTTTCAGGGTTTAACGATTGCCTGCGCGCGTTGCCATGATCACAAACTCGATCCGATTTCTCAAGCTGAGTACTATGCATTGTGTGGTGCTTTTATGAGTTCTCGTTGGATAAGTCGCACGATTGACACGACTCAGCGAAATATGCACGTGAAGAGGCAACTTGCCGACGCTCGGCGGCAACTTCAAAAGGCGTTAACTGAAGTGTGGCTTGTCGACCTTCATAAAAACATCCATATCAGTTCGCTGGATGGTATCCAGCCGCCGACCGCCCTTGCCGTCGGTGATATTAACCACCCGTGGAATCAAATTTTCCGGCTTGACGGAGACTCACTGAGAAGAAAGTGGCTTTCTTTGTTGGAGATGTACCAAAGGCAGGATGATGAAGCTAAAGCATATAACGATGCTAACTACACACTGGTGACAGATTTCGATGAAATGCAGGCTGACGATTGGCATTTAGATGGGCACGGAATCGAGCAGATAATTGGTTCTGGTGATTTCACCTTGCATCAGGGAGACCAGTTTATCAAATCGTTGATGCTCCCAGGAATTGCGACGTCCAGATTGTCAGCCCGCCTTAATGGGACGTTGCGCAGCCCGCTGACGCGTGAACTTCCTCATGATTTCCTTCATGTTCTTGTCGCAGGTGGAAGTCAGTCAGCACAACGCACCGTGATTGATAATGCATTCCTTTGTGAGAAACAGGCGTATTACGCCCACGACCGCTATCAGTGGAAGGCCTTGAATCTTCATAAAGGGCAACAAGACCGCAAGACCTATATTGAATTTGCCACGAAGACCAGTAATCCGAACTTTCCGCCTCGCAGGGGACTGGGCCCTACATTGACTAGAGAAATGGAAACTTCGGCGATCAGCTGGTTTTCTATTAATAAAATCTACGCGGCGAAAGGCCCGGGTGCCCCCAAAAAACGTTTTACTGCTTTTATCGAATTACTCGAACTTGCAACACCAAACAACAAAGAAGAAGCCGCCACGTTGTACAGGCAATGGCTGATGGGCATGGTTAAGGCTTGGGGTGCTGGTGTTGCGACTAGTGATCAGATACAGGTGTTGAACAATCTTTTACAGACGCCGTGGATCACCAAATCGGCATCTCATCCCGAACTGGCTTCGCTCATTGCTCGATGCCGCGCCATTGAGTCACAGATACTCCCCCCGCGGACGGTGAACGGTTTGGCGGATCTCGACGTAGGTGAAGATTACAGACTAAATATCCGTGGCAGCTATTACGATCTAGGGGACCCGATACCACGCGGCTACCTTCGCCTGTTTGCAGATGAATTGTCCACGTCGACATCCTTCAATTCCGAAAACAGTGGCAGATTAGAGTTAGCGAATCAGGTTGCATCCGAAAAAAATCCGTTGACCGCCCGCGTTTATGTCAATCGTGTGTGGCAGTGGCTATTTGGTACAGGCATCGTTGATACGCCCAGTAATTTCGGCAAACTTGGTAATATGCCCTCTCATCCCGAACTGCTTGACTGGATGACGGCACGATTCATGGAGAACAATTGGTCAACGAAGCAATTGGTTTGCGACATCTTGCATACGGCCACTTGGCAACAGGCTGATCACACGACCTCGATGGCGATGGAATTTGATCCCAATAATAGGTTATTGCATCACTATCCCAATCGGCGTTTGGAAGCGGAAGCGATTGGAGACGCAATGTTGGCAACGGCGGGCACGCTGGATCGTAAACTCTATGGCGCACCTCATAATCCATTTCGTACTGCCGAGGATGAAATGAAGCGTCTGTTTACGGGCCCCGTTGCCGGTAATCAACGACGTATGCTGTACACCAAAGTGAGCATCATGGAGCCGTCTAAATTCCTATCAACATTCAATCTTCCGGATCCGAAAATATCAACTGGTCGGCGCGACATTGCAAACACTCCGGCTCAGGCACTGACCCTTCTCAACCATCCCTTTGGCATTGAGATTGCCAATCAGTGGGCAGCAGGACTGATTCAGCGCGACGACATCGATCCTCGCGGGCGTCTTCAATCTATGCTGGCCACGGCCTATAGCAGAAAGATACAGGCGGATGAACTGGATCGCTGGGAGTCTTCATTAATTAGGCTTTCGGATTTACGTCAAACGAACCAAAATGACATAATGACGAATAAGCAACTGTGGGCGGATATTGCCCATGCAATTTTCAATACCAAAGAATTTATTTATCTACGATAATCGCCATGATGCAGTACCTAGAACGACGAAAATTCCTGAAAGACGCATCACTAGGTTTCGGCGCGATGGCATTCTCTGCGTTGGCGTCGCGTGCGTCACAAGCAACTCCGCTGGCCCATTATGCGTCCAAAGCCAAGCATGTGATTCTTTGTTTTATGGATGGTGGCCCGAGTCACGTTGATACGTTTGACCCCAAACCCGAACTGACGCGTCAGGAGGGCAAGCAGATTGGTAAAGAGAACGTCTCTGTACTGTCCCAAAGTACGGCAGCACGGGTATGGTTGGGAGCACGCTGGAAATTCCGGAATCGCGGGCAAAGTGGCCTAGCCGTAAGCGATCTCCTGCCACACATTGCCTCTCTTGCGGATGACTTGTGTGTCGTCCGTTCGCTGGTGGGAAAACAGCCGTTGCATGGCCAGCAAGCACTGCTTATGCATACTGGTCGGGAAACCGGACGCGCCCCAAGCTGGGGAAGTTGGGTTTCTTATGGCTTAGGTGCCGAAAATGAAAACCTTCCCAGTTACGTTCTGCTCAATAACGACTGGATCCCCAACGGAGGAACCGAGAACTTTGGGAGTTCGTTTTTGCCGGCAAATCATTCGGCAATGATGATACGTGCGAAAGGAACTCCGGTAGATAATATCGTTGCTGCTGACGCACCGGCCATCCAACGTGAAAAACTTGCACTTTTGGTAGAACAGGATCAACAATTCGCTAAAACAGCCAATTCCGGAAACGCCATCGAGGCCGCTATTCGGAATTATGAGAAAGCCTTTCTGATGCAGTCCTCGATACCGGGAATTGCCGATGTTCGTGACGAACCTGAATATATTCACCAGTTGTACGGCTTGGATAGCAAAAACGACTTTCAAAAGTACTACGCCTTGCAATGTCTGCGGGCGCGCCGACTCGTGGAAAAAGGTGTACGGTTTATCGAAATCACCTGCCCGTTGACTCACGCGAATAACTCCCCTTGGGACCAACATGGTCACCTAGTGAAACACCATAACGAGAATGCGTTGATTACCGACCAGGCGGTTGCCGGGCTCATTAAGGACCTCAAACAGCGCGGGTTACTAGATGAAACGATCGTCATTTGGGCAGGGGAAATGGGAAGGACTCCGCATACGCCTGCAATAAATGCGACGGTTGGCCGCGACCACCATGTAGATGGATATTCCATTTTTTTGGCAGGTGGTGGATTCAAGGGCGGTTCGTCCTTCGGGACAACCAATGAATTTGGAAACAAGGTTGTGGAGAACCCGTTGCTGATTCAGGATATTCATGCCACTGTGTTGCATCAACTTGGACTGGATCATGAACGATTGACATATCGATTCGGAGGGCGGGACGTGAGCCTGACAGATGTACATGGACGCGTGGTGCGGGAATTACTCGGCTAGAGCGACAATGGGACTTGTTATTGGCACGTTCATTTGGCTTCCGGGTTCGGATTCTGCCCTTGCTGTAACGCATTGACGAGCGGCGGTAACTTTTGCTCTTCGATTTGTAGGGTGAAATGACCGCGAGGAGGGTATGGCTTAATGCGTGGATGGTGGTAGCGAAGAAAACTGGTAGCAGCGATCGTTACTTTACCACCGCGGAATTCTTCGCGGAAATCGTGGTCGATGTGGCCGCCTCTTGGTTGTCCGCCCTGCCGCACTGCGACGCCTGTGGTGGATTCGGCTAATAATCTGCCGTTAATATACACTGCGTAACCCTCACCTGAATTTACGTGAGCCGCGCCACCAAGGACGAGGCGATAACGGTGGCCGTCTCTGAGAGGAGGAAATTCGTAAGTGCCCCGCACCATCAAGACTTCTTTCTCCCACAGTGTCTTGGGCTTCTCGCCACAACGGCAAAACGGTGATGAGCAAGAATCCACTAGCCCCGCTAATTCTCCGTCGAGTTGTCCAAAAGGTTGCCACCCTTTAGACCATCCAGATTTGGCCGCGTCAAAGCCAGGGGCAACCCAGTTTTCCATCCCCGGCGGATAGGTTACCTTGCGGTAACGGGCGCCGCTTTCGACTGGCCGTGACTCTGGCGGGTCGAAGCTGTAAAAATCCCATCGTGACTTGTCCAAATCGGGACCAAATGAATGCCAGTCGTATTCACTCGTGCCAGTCGCCCGATAACAGTTAACCAAGCCGAACATCGATCCGCGGAGAAACTGGTTGGTCCGTTGAGGCCGCTCGCCAGTGGCCTCTTGTTGTAGCGATTTGTTGTAGCGGGGGTCAGCGATGTAATGGGCAGCAATGCCTTCAAGGATGATTGGAGTTAACGCCTTTTGAGTGGCAGCGATTTCCATTTCAGTTGGCTGTTTCTGCTGCTGAGCAAGCGTGCTCTTTCGTGACGTCGCCTGAGGCAATGGATCTACGCTGCCCCCTTTTAGCTTGACCATTGTTCGGCCCATCGCATCGCCAATTAACATGTAAGTCTCCGCATTGCGGTTGTAATGATAGTCTTGATTGGTAGGCGATTGAGCAACCTCTCGCCAGAAGTCGCGGGTGTCAACCGAAGCGACTGTGCCGCTATATTCAGGGTGCAACGTCTTGTCGCCAACAGATAACTGCGCCTTCAGAATCCGTAGGAATTTTTCCGACATATTGTGCCCTCCAAAACCGACGGTGGCGACCACAACCGGTAACTTCGGTTTTTTGAAATCCGTACGGACATCGTCGATCAGGTTGACGAGATGCTTTTCGTACTCTGCGATTGAGTCTTCGGCGAAACTATCTTTGTGGCCCTGAAACCAGACAAAGCCTGCAATGTCGTAGCCTTGGGATTGGTAATCCGGGACAACCTTGTCGATATTGTCGAGCGTTTTGCGGACACCTTCAATCATTAACCTATACTCAATCGATTCGAATTCGTTGTTGGGATCGGTCCGACCACTCGACGGAGGCCGAAAATCAAATCCCAACGAACGATTGCCTTGAGCCGTCTTAATTAGAAGTACCTGTTCGTCGTGAAACGTACCCAGTACATGCCCAAAACCAAGTTCGGGGCCGATTGAATTTCCATTGGATGTGGCACTTAGCGGGGACCCTTTGCCGTCTTCGGCTAGGCGGGCTTCCTGGTAATATACATCATGACGAATTGTCCAGTTTCCTTTACTGTCAACGAGCCACGGAAATTTACCTTCACGTTTGGCCACCGCTTCGAGGTCACCATTACCAAGTAAATCGGTCTTTTCCATCCAAAAACGAGGCGGCTCACCCGTAAAATCAGAAATTTTGAAGGTATAGCGAGTGCCCGGTTTGAGGGCAACCTCTTGCATGGCCGGTTTCACCCGAGCGTCGCGGCGATAGACTTCTTTGCCGTCGAGATGCATGACGCTATATGAGTTCTCGCCGAATCCACAGTGAAGACGATAAACGCCGTATTGTGGAACCTCGAGCTGCCCCTCGGAAATTGGTTTATTGGTCGGTGTACCGTTGGGCAGATAGACGTTAAGTGGTGAGGCGCTATAGTTACCTACCCGATAAATCTGAAACTCACCGGGAACGGCGGCATTGGAACTGAAGTAAACACCGTTGTACAGGTTTTTTGCACCGCTGAGGTTGCCCATGCCAACCATGTTGGATTGGCCGGCGAGGATATAAACCTTAACCGGTCGCGCCGCGTCGCCCGGCTTGCCGTCTGGATTCGGTAATTTTGCCGGGACGTTTTCAGCTGAAGCGGAAAGAACGACGAAAAATAGTAGGTATGTGATAAACAGGTTGCTGGGCTTCATTCGCCGCTCCGCGTTAAATCATAATGGTATAAGTTGTCGTAACTGGATGTTCGAGGTACGCTACGTTCAGGTCAAAAATGTTCGGGCAAAAGGGGTTTGGCATATTATGGATTCGGCGAGCAGACGTCTCCGCATTCGTCAGGATTGTCTTGATCGATCATGCCAAAAGCCATGCGAGCCGTGGCACCGGTCACCCCGCTATTAACCGCAGCCGTCACCGCTACCAAGGAATTGAGTTCGTCATCAGTAATTCCTAGACTGCGAGCCTTTTCAACACGATTTCGAGTGCAGACTTGACACCCACGTGTCATCGTCACGGCCAAACCTATCAAGTGTTTCTCTCGTTCGCTGAGTAACTCCGTACTGTGAGTTTGCTTGATATGATCTACTATCATCGTGTCATCGTAAGCCATGTTAGGATCCTTTAACTTTCAATATTGAATGAGGCGTTTAAAAGTGTTTCAAGTGGTTATTTCTGCTTCCACATTACCGAAGGGCGAGGACTCGACTCGGATACGGCAGTCGTCGGTAATCGGAATCAAGCTCGGAATTGATCCGGTAAGAATAATTTGGCCAGCGTGGAATCTGTCACCGCGTTCACTTACCACTGTCGTCAGCCATTTTAGCGAAGAGCGGATCGTTTGTACCAATCTTGGGCCGGAATAATCATCGATCAACTGGTTATCGGCGAAGATTCTTAGGGTTGATGAATCAAGGGATGATTGGCTATCGATGTCATCGGTGCTGATCCCTGCACCGGCGATGAATCCGCCGTGCAGGGCGTTGTTGGCGATGAGCTCACCCGCCGAGGCGTGATCACCTCGCATTACATGGTGGTGCAATTCAATTACGGGAAAAATACGAGCAACACAAGTGGGAATTCCGGTGTCAGCAAAATCTGCCTCACAGGGTTCGTGCGATAGTTCCACCGCTAACTCGCCCTCGATAGCGAGCTTTGCAAAGTTGTGACGCGACACCTCAACGCCCGAAATATGATGTTCTGATTCGAATAGTCGCCCGGTGACGCAATGATCGATCCCGAGCTGCGCCCTTATTTTTGGTGACGTGCAACCGACTTTGTAACCGACGATAGGCTCTCCTCGGTCGCAACGCAATTCTGCTACAGCCGATTGAAGTTCATACCCTTGTGCCACGTCTAGGACAACACCTTTGGCAAACATGGTGCCGGGTTGACGCGTGTCATAATCAGCGAGTAAATCAGAGGCCCATTGCCGCATGCGAGTAGAAGCTGAGGATGATTTCATGGGTTACCGTTTGACAATCATACATTGGGTCGAGGGAAATTCGATTAGGCCCTCGGGGATTTCGCTGACGAACTCGTCAAATGCCTGTTTCACACCACGCAACAAAGAATAGTCGTGTGAAAGCATGATTCCACCGGAAACCATTCGCGGGTAATAGTATTCTAAGCAGGCTCTGGTTCCTTCATATAGATCGACGTCAAAATGAACGAAGCTATACTCTCGATCGGCAAGAATCTCATGGGCCTCGTCAGTGTTGGCCGAGTCTGGAAAGAGACCTTTAAAAAAATGCACGTTGTCGTAATCGTCCAAATATTGCTGAACGGACTCAAGGCTACAAGTATATCGATGTTCGGTATGTACGTTTCCATCTTCTTCGGCATTGGCAGGTAAGCCTGCAAACGTATCAAAAAGAAAGAGTTGCTTTTTCCCCTTGAGGCCACATAAGATCTTAGCCGACGCACCTTTAAAGACGCCAACTTCTGCCATATCTCCGGCGAGATCTTTAACACTTCGAGCCGTGCTTAGAATCGTATACGATTCGTAAGCGGTAAGCATAGAGACACGTTCTTTGCGTATTTGTTTTAAGAGGGCAACATCAGTTTTATCCTTGTGAGCGCCAAGCAGCAAAAACTGTATCTTGGAGATCACCCACAACCAGACTCTTTCAAAAAACGACCCCCCTAGTACGCGTTGGACCTTTTCATTTTTTGTGATCAATGCAAATACCCTTTTCGAAAACATCAAAAATAATAAAAGGTGGTCTGTCGATGTGAAAGAAAATCGCACATTTGAAAATTGTTGTGCTTTAAACGCCGAAAACCACCGGAGGGTAAACTACCACGCGTGATAATAACATTCAACGAGTCGGAGGGGAAGTTTCTAGTGATGATTATCCGGGAATAGCGCGGCGACATGCGAACAATGCTCGTAGACCTAAGGGCAATGTAAGTCGAATCGTTGTACTTAATAGGGCAGATGCTACAGAGTGGGTGAAGGATGCCTTATTGGTATTGGCGGGACTGGCAGGCTATGCTGAGTTATTCGACCACACCAGACACATAAAGACAGTGTGCTGTAATCAACCAAAGTAAAAAATCCATATAGCTTTCATAATCGCCGGTGTCCCGTGCACTTTTGGCAGATTGAAGGGGATAAAACATATAAGACCCAAGTTCATTACGTCGAAGCAAAATAAGTTTGCTCAGGACTCCTTCAACAGCTGAAGGATTAAAAACTGCAGAATAATTTCAAGGTGAACCGTTGATTGCGACTCACAAGTTAGCCTCGAAATGTGTCTTAAAGTCTTAAAAGAGAGCGACACTGATGAAAAACGAATTACAGAAGATAATAGATCGCCGCGATATATTTAAGGGGTTTGGCGCGGCTGTCCCGTTTTTCTTGATCCACGAATATTACCCAAGCATTACTCCTCCGGGACTCGTCGAAAAAAATTGGTCGATCGACAAGGACGGCTACGCGTCGTTGCCTGAAGGTACAGGCCTTTGCTGTGAAATCAACGAGATGAAGTTGGAGGAAATCTCCAAGTCGCCCAGCAAGCCGGAATGGCCGACTCGTGGCCGAATGCCAGACGGATCGATTGCAGATTATTGATGCTAATGCTCACGCGGCAGCCGTCAAAAAAACTTGGTGATGCCGATGGTTCGTGATCTCCAAGTCTCGGCAGAGGCTAGGGATCGACTAAAGGGGACCGGCCATCGGCCTGCGGGCAATGGACAGAAAGCGGACCGAAAACCGGTTTACCACTCGCAAACTAGGGACGTTTTCCATTGGCTTATATGCCGTAGGAGATGATAGTTAAGAAAGAATGTCCGTTACTACTGACCCTTCAACATCGGTGAGTCGATAGTCTCGGCCGGCGTGGCGATAAGTGAGTTGTTCGTGGTCGAATCCCAGTAGGTGTAAAATTGTTGCGTGAAAATCGTGGACGTGTACCTTCTTTTCTTCAGCTCTCAGGCCATGTTCATCGGTAGCTCCGTGGATGATACCTTTTTTGACACCGGCTCCGGCTAGCCAGGACGTGAACGCCCAGGGGTGATGTTCTCTCCCTTTTGCGTCAGCAGTGTTGTTAAATGGCGTGCGTCCGAATTCTGTTGTCCAGACAACAAGGGTGTCTTCCAACATTCCTCGTCGTTTAAGGTCTTTCAAGAGCGCGGCAATCGGCTGGTCGACGTTTTTGGCAAGTCCCACATGCGTCATCATATCACCGTGCGCATCCCAATTTCCGGACGACCCAGTGTCAATTAACTCAACGAATCGCACGCCCCGCTCAATGAGTCGCCGTGCCGCCAGACATTGCCATCCGAATCCGGCGGTCGAACCTGGTTGGATTGCATAGCCCTCTAGAGTATCCTGTGTCTCTTTGCTAAAGTCGAAGGCGTCAGGTACCGCCTGTTGCATGCCATAGGCGGTTTCAAAACTCTTCATGCGGGCGGTTAACGCGGATTTGGCGGTTCGGTCGTTTAAATGGAGTTTGTTTAGAGCCTGAATCACATCGAGTTCAAGGCGTTGTTTGTCGTTTGCGAGTTTAGGCCTGACATTGGCGACCGGTTCGGCGCCTGGAACTACCAATGTTCCCTGATGGACGGCTGGTAGAAAATCACTTGAGTAGATCTGGGTACCGGCGTAGGTCTGGTGAGGAGCGATGACGATGAAGCCCGGCAAATTTTGATTTGGAGTCCCCATTCCGTAAGTAACCCATGAACCGATGCTGGGCCGAGAAAATGCAAAGGAGCCGGTGTGCATTCCGAGTGTTGCATTGTAATGGTTCGAATGGGATGTATGCATAGATCGAATCATCGCGATGTCATCTACACAGGTAGCGATATGAGGGAAGAGTGTGCTAACTTCAATGCCCGATTCGCCGTGTTTAGAAAACTCCCATTGGGGCCTTTTTAGGTAAATTCGCTCATAGCCCGGGCGGTCTTTGATTTCCGGATGGTCGGCCTTAATTTCCTTGCCGTGATCGCGATGTAACGCTGGTTTGGGATCGAAAGTATCAACATGCGATACGCCACCAGTCATAAATAGAAAGATGACGTTTTTTGCTTTGGCCGGAAAGTGTGTTTTGTTTGGAGCGAAAGGGCCTGCGTCGTCGACAGCCAGACATTCAGCTATTCCTGGTAACAGTAGGGAACTAGCAATTGATGACCGCAGCATGGTGCGTCTATTTAGTGACATCCGGTGCAGTTCCTTTAACTCAGCAATAGATCAAAGACTAAGATTTATTTTAAGCTATTTATATTCGGGATGTACACATGCAAAACCGAGATGCCCAAGATCTTTATTGGAAGACGAAAAAACGAGTGTTTCGGTGAGAGGGGAAAGCTACAACCAAGAAAACTGTACTTATGTGTTGGCCCGCTGAAAGGAAGTAAGACATTTAATGCAATGAAATAATTTTAGATGACACGAACGGATTTAAGGAAAAGTCAATTCACGCTAGTCCAAGTATAAAAACTCGTTACTCGCCATGAGGGCTCGTGTGTACGCTTCCCATTTTTCGGCGTCTGCTCCTGGATGGGACTGAAGGAATTGCTGGGTTATCTTAAACTCTTCTTGTGTGGCGATTCGCTGAAAAAGACGTCGGTACAGTTGGTCTACGATAGAATCGGCGGAATCACTAGTACGAATTGTTAAAGTTGCCGCCGCTGCCGACGCATGGAAAAAATCATCATTGAGGAAGTACAGTGCTTGAGTCGGTACAGTTGTCTCTCCTCGAGTTGGTGTGCTGGTGTTGGGGTCTGGCCCGTCGAATAGAGCTAGAAATGGGTGTCGCCGTTGTCGCTGAACCATCATATAGACAGTTCTTTTGTTGGTGGCGTAAACCGAATTAAAGGGAGCGTGCTGGCTAAAGGTCCAAGTCGCCTCGGGAGGAAATGGGTGCGTTTCACCAGGTTGCGTGTCCAATTGCCCACTCGCAATAAGTAGGGAATCACGAATTTCTTCGGCTGTCAGGCGTCTAGAGCTGAAGTGACTTAACCATATATTAGACGGATCAATCTGGCGCACCGTTGTTGTCGTATGGGAGTTGCGTTGATAGGCCTCGCTCAGCAAGATTAGCCGATGAAGAGGCTTGAGCTGATAGCCGTGAGCCTGGATTTGTTGTGCAAGGAACTCCAGCAGTTTGGGGTGAGACGCTGCTGTACCACGCGAACCAAAATCGTTCGGCGTTGCGACGATACCGCGACCAAAGTGCCAGTGCCACACTCTATTTGCGAGAACACGCGCAAATAGAGGATGTGTCGTTGTCCATTCAGCGAGTTCAACGCGTCCACTTTGTTTTGTGTTTACAATCGGTGTCGAGCCGAACACCTCGAGCCACCGCCGTGGTACCTCTTCGCCAGGTTGTTCAGGGTCACCACGTTGGTGAAGTTTGGCGTTGGCTACATCGCCTTCAGCCACGGCATATGCTACTGGTAGGACGAGGGGAGCCGGTGACGTAAGGTCGCCACTTAATTCGCCGAACTTAATAAGTTGAGGGCCTAATTTTGCATCGCGGAAATGTTCTAAGCGGAACGAGACACCGTCCAAACCGGGTGCGGCGTGTGCATCAATAACATATCCACTAATCCTGTACTCGCCGTCTTCCGGGCAAACCCATGCGAGACCGGAATCCTGTTGTGGTCCGGGGTGTGTGAATAATGCCTTAGACGGGAGTGTTGTCCAGGCCATGATCGGTTGAACGCCGACATTTGCAAAGAAAGACGGGTTATCGCCGGATGCCCAACCTTTAAGCGCAGGATGCCCCCCAATATCGACTTTTTTGTCGATCAGGTATTTGGGTCCGTCGGTCACATCCAATAGTGCCCAGACGGCATCTCGAACCGATATTAAAGGTAACTTTGAATCAATGAGGTTGATGAGTTCGTCCGACGACCAGCGTTTCGTTTCGTCTTTGGTGCTCTCAAATTCGATTTTAATTCTTGTGCTGTCAGCCCCATAGCCTCCATTTCGTAGAACGGACAGTTGAACGATTTCGCCTTTCTTGATTTGCCGGACCGCTTTATCACCAAGGTGTTTCTCCAATTCTTCATTACCACCCTCGCCGATATTGACCGTACAAATAACTTCGGCTGATTTAGCAAGTTCATTTTTTAATCGCGCGGTTTCGTTTGGATCGTTCGGAGCATTTGCTTTAAAATTTGCGACGGCGGTGGCATGTTCCGCGCGCCGTCGAGATGCTTCGTCAGGCGTCAACAAGTCAATGAGGTCACTAGGTTGAGGAATTGCTTCACATCCTGGGAATGAGAATCTAGTGCTGCTAAATATTCCGTAGAGGGCATAATAGTCCGCTGATGTTACGGGATCATATTTATGATCGTGGCACCGCGCACAGCTAAGCGTCATGCCTAGAAATGCCTTTCCTACGTTATCAATTACATCTTCGTACATGAGATGTACATCTTGATTGATGTTATGTCCATAACGCCGGGCAATGGCCAAGTAGCCTGTGGCGATAATCCCGTTCTCGCGATCCCGGATATCACCATTAATTGGTTTTAAGTCCCCTGCTAGTTGTTGCCGGACAAATGTATTAAAGGGCATATCATCATTAAGCGAGGCAATGACCCAATTTCGGTATTTCCAGGCATGCGGTAGTGGCCGGTCCGAGTTTTCACCCGCCGTGTCGGCATAACGGACCACATCCAGCCAGTGTCGCCCCCAGTGTTCACCGTATTGGGGAGAGTTGAGCAAGCGATTGATCACCTTTAGGTAAGCATCCGGTGCCGTGTCCGTTTCAAATTCAATAACCTGATCATATGTCGGAGGTAGTCCGGTCAAGTCATAGGTTACTCGTCTGACGAGTTCCCGCCGACTTGCTCTGTCCGTTCGTGTTAAACCGTTCTTTTTCAGAGCTGAATTAATTAAAAGATCAATCTGGGCCGGATCAGCCGTAGGTGGCACATCCTTGACCGTTTGATAAGACCACCACGTCTCGGCGTCTTTTCTTGACATTCCCCCGATTTGTTGTGAGCTAATACGAGGATCCGGCGCTCCATCTTTTACCCACTTTGTAAGTATTGCGATCTCCTCGGGCTTGAGTTTAGCGTTTTTATCCGGGGGTGGCATTTTCAAGCCCCGATAGTTAATGGCATCAATGAGAAGACTGCCTTCGACATCTCCGGGTACAATCGCGGGGCCTGAATCTCCGCCCTGCGCCCATCCCGCAAGATTATCTAAAGCCAAGCCGCCCGAGTTCTTTGTTCCGGAATGACATGAATAACATTTCGCGATTAGGAGTGGGCGAACTTGTTTTTCAAAAAACTCGTTTGCCTCGACTTGATTGAAGACAAGCAGGCTTGTCATGATTAACGCCAACGGAACAGGATGGGACTTCATTTGTTCTTCCTTGCGGCTCGTTTTTTTCAAAGGCGTAACGGTGTGAAGGCCGCAGTTATTCCGCTGTTCGATACAACTGAAGCGAGAGGAGCATTGCTGTCTCGCCGAATTGGTTCGGCGCGACGCCAGTGGTGGTTAACGCATTTAGTTGCAAGGGCCTGAGTTAAAGTCGTTTAGCGTATGGGAATTGAGTATATACCATTGTAACGCTAATTGCAGCCGACTTTCGGTTGCTCGGGGGTTTTGGGAACATCAAAAGCCGCACACGCCAAAAGCTGTTTAATCCCACAACAGCTCAGTTCAGCATGGTCTGCTTGCGCGTCCCCGCTTCAATGTTACACGACTAGTCGAAGCCGATTAGATTTCTGTCAACCGTTGATCGGAATCGCCGAAACGGTCCAGATGGATGCCCAACTTGTCCATCATTGACAAGTACAGACTGCACATCTTGCGGTTGGGCCTGCCGAGGTAGTCTAGGGTTCGGCCGGTCTTGATTTGGCCGCCGCCGCTACCTAGCATTACGACCGGTAATTGATCGTTGTTATGATTACCCGTCATCATGCTGGATAGGTAGAGGATCATTGAGTTGTCCAACAATGTACGTTCGCCTTCCTGAATCGCGTCCAGCTTTTTGGCGATGTACGCGATTTGCTCAGTGAAAAATCGATTTACTTTCAGCCAATCACCGTTGTTCGTATGTGACAGCAAGTGGTGGATCATATAATCGATTCCTTGTGTTGCTCCGCGATCGGACGTGAGATTGGGAAACCGCAGCGACGAGTGATCATTGTTGAGTTTCAAAGTGCAGACTCGTGTCGTATCGGTGCGGAACGCCAAGACTAGAATGTCGCACATTAATCGCATGTGTTCATCAATATCCTGCGGAATGCCATCGGCGGGGCGAGCGATATTCGGTTTATCGAGCGTCGGACGCCAACCTTGCAGACGACGCGCTTTTCCAGCGTTTTCAATCCGTTTTTCAACTTCTCGCACCGAATCCAGATATTCTTCCAACCGTCGTTTGTCGGATTGACTGATCTTCCCCAGCAACCCCCCACTGCTACTGAACGTCCTAATACGCTCGTTTCGCTTCCGAGCCAACCGATCACAATTACCGTGATAGCACCGCCTGAGTCAAAATAACCACAGGCATAGCTTAACAAACCACTCGATTTTTATTATCGAGATTGTGTAGAATGACAGAGTTCTCACTATATCAGGAACCTTAAACCCCACGTTGCTTATAATGACTATTCAAATCACACAGCTACTAATTATTTAATTCTCTGGAGAATACCGATGACTGCTTTTATTTCCCGTTACATTTATTCTGTTGGTATTATGGCGTTTTTAACCATAGGAACTCCTGTCTTTGGAGAGGACAACAATTGGATTTCACTGTTTGATGGTAGAACAATGGATGGCTGGGAGAGAATTGGGAATGAAAAAAGCGTATGGAAAGTAAAAGACGGAGCTCTTACTGGTTCCGGTCCCGCCTCTATGTTAGTTAATACATCAAAATCATACAAAAACTTTCGCTATCGGGCTGAGCTCAAAATTAGTGATGGCGGTAACTCTGGAATGTATTTTCGCACAACACGTAAACCGGGATTTTCGGACGGTTACGAAGCTCAAATAGACAGTACTCATACCGATCCAATTCGAACGGGTTCGATATACGGTATGTGTCACGTCTACAAGCAACACGTGAAGCCCGACACTTGGTTTAAATATCAAATCGAAGTTCGCGACGACGTGTGGCGTGGGCGCGAGTTGACTCGCATCAAAGTAACAATAGACGACAAAGAACTTTACGAGTACATGGATTTTGAAATGACGTTTAAGGATGGGCACTTTGCATTTCAGCATCATGATCCGGGAAGTATCGTACACATTCGAAAAGTGGAAGTGCTTCCATTGAAAGATTGAAAATATTTTGTTACGGCATCTGGCCTTATCCAAATACTCATGTGCATCACAGACAATTCACAATTATTGAAAGAATTAGATATGTTTCGATTCGTATTAGCTTTTACCGGTTTTATGTGTATCTTCGCGTCAGCACATGCAGACGACAATCCTGGGTTTGTGGATTTATTCAACGGCAAAAACCTTGAAGGTTGGACGCAACGCAACGGCACCGCGACCTACAGTGTTGAAGGAAACGCCATTCTGGGAAAGACTTCCGAGCGCAGCCCTAACTCATTTTTGTGCACAGATAAATTCTATGGAGATTTTGAATTAAAGTTTGATGTAAAAGTAGATTCGGCCTTGAACTCTGGCGTACAGATTCGCTCCCAAACCAATGATGACAATCCACAGGAACGGGTGAACGGACCACAAATCGAAATTTCAACCGACAAGATGGCCGGTTATGTGTACGGCGAAGCGGCGGGTGGATGGATGACTCCGGATAATGATCGTAAACCACACGGTACCTTTAAAGAAAACGAATGGAATTCGTATCACGTAGTAGCCTTTGGCAACAAGATTGAAACATGGATTAATGGAAAACAGATATCAGATCTAACCCATGAAGATCGCTATAAAACTCATCCTAATGGATTTATTGGGTTGCAGGTACATGCTGTTGGATCAGGTCAAGGACCGTTGGAGGTGCGCTGGCGCAATTTGAAATTACGAGATCTTTCAAAATTCAAATCGTTATATAATGGAAAGGATCTTAGCGGCTGGAAAACAACTGGAAACTGGATTCCTCAAAAAGATGATTCGTTATTGATCCAACCTCGGGACGGAGAAAAAGGTTGGCAACGGTACGACATGTATCTTTGGTCTGAAAAGAAATATAAAGACTTCGTACTGGATGTTGAGTATGCTTACCCACCGGGTGGAAATAGTGGCGTTTACTTCCGTGTCGGTGATCTAACTGATCCAGTTGGCAAAGGAATCGAGGCTCAAATACTGGATTCTTCCAATAAAAAGGGACCTCTTGGTTCACACGATCATGGTGGAATTGTGGCGACGGATGCGGCAGCTTCAAAGAATATGTCACGTCCTCCAAACGAATGGAACCGTATGGTGGTAACTTGTCAGGGCAGTCATCTACAGGTTGAACTGAATGGCGAGCAGATTATTGATATTCAGTTGGACAAAACCGCTATGAAAGATCGTCCGCTGGAAGGATACATCGGATTTCAGGATCACGGTCAACCTAACAATATCAAATTTCGAAACATCCGAATTCGCGAACTTAAATAAGTAATCATCAAACGGAGCATCACGTTGAGGTTCTATGTTTTGTTATTGGAAAACATAGAAGGCGTCTCACCTGTTTTGCATTTCTTAACAAACGGCCAACCTATTCCGGGATAATCAGACAAGTAGTCTGTTGAATGTAAGTTATGGAAACTATTATGCCACCTCGATCTTTCAGTCGCCGAACTCTTTTACAAGGAGCGGGTGTCACTATTGCGTTGCCACTACTAGAGTCGATGCAACCGAACCTCGCACGCGGTTCGGAATCGGCAAGCGTGCCTCGAAGAATGGTGGCGATTCAAACGAACATGGGCATCCTGCCAGATTATTTTTTCCCCGACAAAGCAGGAAATGATTATAAACTTAGCCCTTATCTTGAGCGACTTGCGTCGCATCGTGATCACATGACGGTATTTTCAGGTGTCAGTTTGCCGGGCGTGACGGGTGGGCATGCGGCCCAGAGATGCTTTTTGACGGGTACCCGTATTTTCCTCATCTGCTAACGCGGCAGATGAAATGCCCGTCGAGACGGATCCCGCTAGGGGGTTTGCTGTCGGTAAGCCTTGTGGCAGAGATCCCATCAAGGGATCGTGTGGCTGAGGCTGTATGGGTACTGCTGGCTGGGGAATCGTAATTACCAATCCACAGGTACAGCGGGATTTCCGGCCCGCCAGATCAGCACCCACGTTAAAGGGTTCGGCACAATCAGGACATCTAAATTGAATTGTCATTTTCAATACTCCTCTATATTCCCATCCCTTAGTTACAGGTGCGTTTTCGTCGGAGGATCAGACGCATGAAATTCAGGGATTTCTGTAGGATTATTCAACAGACGCACTCTGTGGCCCCTTTTGGCCCAGTCCGCCTACAACTATTATCGGAATTATCGCTTTATGTGTATATTGTCAAATACGCTACATAGGCATGCCTACTGTCATTGATTGACTACAACAAGTCATCGCCCAACATCGTGCAATTACAAACGACACCAAAAACCAATGAATAGATTTATTCAATTCTGTTGCCTTGTGCTTATTTCACGGGCGTTTACTACGGCAGTTTCTTCCGCTGAGACGTTCCCGCCTTACAAGGCGATCCAAGTTCCTCAAAGCGTGTCCGAACTCTGGAAGGACTATGACGCGCGCAGTGAACCACTCGACATCAAGGTCGTCCAAGAGTGGAACGAGGACGGAGTCGTCACGCGGTACGTGACTTTCAAAGTCGGGACGTTCAAAGAATCTGACGCCCGCGTTGCGGCTTACTATAGCTTTCCAAATGGGGGCGGCAAACACGCAGCGTTTGTCTGGAGCCACGGTGGAGGTCAGCGAGCCGATCGCAAACGCGGCATATACTTCGCCAAACAAGGCTTCGCGACTATTGACATTAACTGGCTGGGCCGTCCCCTTGAGGATGGGATCGACGTGAACACAGATTGGGGAAATGTCGATCCAACACAGGGGCCACGCTTTTACAGCAAAGCGCTAAGAAAGAGTTGGAAACAAAATCTTCAGCCCGATCCATTTTCGTTAGATCCAGTTGCTAGTCCACGTAATAGCAACTGGTTCCTATTGACTGTCGCTGCCAGACGTGCCATCACCTTTCTCGAAAAGCAGCCGGAAGTTGACCCAGAACGAATTGGTTTATCGGGATATTCGATGGGGGGGATGATCACGGCGCTGGCGGCTATCGATCCACGCCTCAAAGCGGTGGTTCCATTTGTGGGCGGCTCGGGTTTCAAGCATGTTGATTTTCCAGGCGGCATTAAAGGTAGTAGCATCCGGCTGCATCTTCGGGATGTGGAACTATACAAAAGAACGATGGACGCCAGTGCATACTGGCCACTTGTTAAATGTCCGGTCCTCTTTATCAGTTCGTCCAATGATTTCCATTCAACCTTCGATCGAATTTACCAGTCGATGGCTCTTTTGAAACATTCCAACTGGCGGGTCAGTACCAACATTCATCAAAACCACGGTCCTGGACCGGAGCAGTGGGTGCTTTTGAATCAGTGGTTCAACCAGTACCTCAAGGGAACCGATCAAAACATACCAGCAACGCCCCCTTCAACATTCAGCGTCAGCGGTGATACCGCGACGTTTACGATTGAACCGGCGGGTCGGGATCAATTGGTGAACACGGAGATCTATTTCAGCTATGACCCCAACTCGAGAACTCGGTTCTGGAACAGGGCGGATGCGAAACAAGCGAATCAAAGTTGGTCGGTGCAGTTGCCTGTCCAGGCTGATCTGCCCCTGTATGTGTTTGCGTTGTGTCGCTACCGCTTACCGCAAACAGTTCAGCTTCAGTACGGCGAAACCTCGACGTTCGTGTTGAATTCCGTTGAACACTCGATTGTTCCGGGGACGGTCGATCTGGATGCATTGGCCAAGATGCCGAAAAGTAGAACCGTGTTCGAAGACTTCAGCAATGGAATGCAGGACTGGTCCACGAGAGATCAGCGGAGTATCAAGACCTATAAATTCCAGAGCCCCGATCTGGATAAATCGAATAATAAAAAGCTGGCCCTGACCATTAATCCGCAAGGGAAGCAGCTTTCGCTGCGGCTAAACGCCAGTAGCAAGTTCCTGAATCAAAAGGACAACCTAGGAGATTTTTCGTTTACCAAACTCGTTCAGGGCGAAAAACCGCAAGAAGTGCTGATCGACCGGAGTGAATTTAAAAGTGGAGATGAAAAGACACTGGAGTGGTCTAAGATCGGTACGTTCACCGTCACCATTGTCGATACAAAGACTCGTCAAACCGTCAATCTGACATCCAAAGAAGGACAATTGATCCTGCAACGAATCAAGTTGGTGGATTAGACGCTGAGCACGCAGATGCCGGCCCCCTAGGGGGACACGACAGCGCACAATGACGTGGTACAATGTTTTCTAAATTACCATGGTCGTTATAACGGCGATGTTTTTGAATTGCTAAAAAAAACATTTCTGATCTGGAGAACTCGAATGACACGATGTTTGCTTGCGGTTTCCATTGTTTGTCTGATGCCAGTATGGTCCCAGGCTGCCCCAGCCAGACCCAATGTATTGATTGTGACTGTCGATGACATGAATGCGGATTCCATTGGGGCGTATGGGTGTCCGCTACCGAATATATCGCCCAATATGGATAGGCTTGTGAAGTCAGGGTTGCGATTTGAATATGCGCATGTGCAAGTGGGCAATTGCATGCCGGGGCGGAATGTCATGTGGTCCGGTTGCTATCCGCACAACAATGCGGTCGAAGGGTTTTATCAGGTCCAACAGCCGCCGCAACCGCATCTGGTTGATGTGATGAAGTCGGCGGGATATTTTACAGCCATCAGCGGCAAGACGAG
>JABHUV010000109.1 GCA_018658605.1 Planctomycetaceae bacterium
ACAAACCGCACGTCCTGCTCAATCAATCGACTTCCCAATAGATAACATTGTCCTCGATGACCCCGTCCGTAAGCGTCACGAAGCTGGTCAGACTCTTGTTCCAGGTCAAAAGCAATCTTACTTTTCGGATTGAGTAGGCTCTCTTCGGCCTGTGCGATTGCCTGCTGCCAACCCTGCGCCTTCCTGCTGTGATTGTTAGGTAGCCCGACGTCAAGATTTCCAAGTAATTTTAGACGATTACGCAAACGTGATTCGCCGATTGCCTCGTTCAATGCAAGGCCCGGCACTTTCCAACCAGGTGCTGAGAGATCGCGACCACCGGTCTTGAACACCTGAGTATCGTAGGGCATAAATCCAAGTCGCGATTCCTTTGCCTGTTCCGAATTACCTGGTGCCATAATGTAGGGCGAAAGGTAACGACAGTTCGAACTTATTCGATGTGCAACGACTGAGCCAATATCCGGCATTTCAAGCGGGCCACCTGGAACGTGTCCGGAAAGTGTGTATTGCGTCCCTTTCGGATGACCGTTGGCGATGCCAGTTGTGTGGTGCATTGAGCGAATGACGCTTAACTTATCAGCGACCTTCGATGTATGCGGCAGCAATTCAGTAAATTGCATACCTGGAACATTCGTCGAAATTGGTTTGTAGGGGCTGAGTTGTCCCACAAGTGTGTCCGGCTTGGGATCCCACGTATCCGTATGAGACATCCCCCCCTGCTCTAATATTACAAGCACATTCTTGGCACGTCCGGGCCGATCTCGGTGTTCCGCTTCTAGTGCAGTCAATGTCTCGGGATTATTAAGCAGCGATAGTCCACCAGCCATGCCGATGCCGATGAAATTACGGCGACCTAGACGATGTGAACGGGGCATGAAAGAATCCTCGAATCTCAGCTTAATTAAAACACATTAGACGTAATTATTATCGGCCCTTGTGGCAACGACAGCAAGGGGAATTGTGGTTTACTGATCTACGTCGTTTGCCATGCTTCGCTGTCGACATGCAATCCTGCATTGCGATCCGGTTCCTTGGCAAGTACGCGGTCGTAGTTTTCTTGCGCCACACCACCGAGGTAACGTGCCATCGCAGCCCACGCCTCACGTCGATAGTCCCACCAGTTCATTCGTTCAAGTTGTTCCATCCAGTCACACAAATGGAGCCGGATCAACGCATCCCAATCCGCCTTCGCCAATTCATACGTCTCGCCAGTCTCACGGTTCACTATTTGATAAACAGTGGTTCGATTGATAACTTGCTGATCCATTAGATTGCGATCTACGTAGCAATTCAGAAATGCGATCTTTTCGGCGCGGGCGCCAATCAGGTTTTGCAGTTCACTTCGCTGAGAAACCGGCAGTTTAAATTCCTGGAAGATTTCTGTTCCATAAATGGAATGGAAGAGTCCGGCGCGGGCAATATCCAACTCACTTCCCCATCTAAGTAAATCGCGGTGCACGGCGACGAGATGCGCCAAGTAGCTCTTATTACCAGAGTGATTGATGGTCTCTGTCCCGAGTTGGGTTAGAAACGAAACCAATTCTTGCAGCTGCGGATCTTCAACGGTTTCCATGATAACTCTCTCTCAGCTTGTTCGATAACGATGTTTGCCGTCCTTAGTGTACAGGACTTGAAGCAGTTTCTGGATGTAAAAAATAAGTCCCGTGGGAAATGGAAATCAGAAAACGCACCCACGAACAACTCACCGGTTGCAGTCCTAATAAGTTTGATACACGCCGTTGGAAACAGACCGCTATTTGGCATTGGCTCTAACACTGTGAGCGTATCGTAATTTGCCTGTGTAGCCATCGAAGTACTGAAAGATTACCTGAGGTCTAGGGAAGGCAACCCAACGATGTTGCCCAAACTCAAGCGGATTGTCCAGCACATTGTTCACTTGTACGACGCAATACGTTGGGCCTCTGAGTTGATCTCGCGCCACGTCATTTTGCCAGTGCGTTGACCAGTGTATATCGACTTCTCGCGGGCCGTATTTGAAGAGACCATTGGCGGGACGATCCCCTTCATCGGTGAAGTAATGATTGTTGGAGTTATGTGGGCCGGAGGCAAATTCCCAAACATTGTCGGTAATACTGCAAACAAAACTGTTGTGCAGGTCACCGGTCAACAGAAACACGGGTTGTTTTAATTCGTCCCATGCATCGATTAATAGTTCGCGTTCATGATAGAAAACCGTCCAAGCATCGTCCTTGTTATCTGCGCGAACTTTACCACCCCCGACGTGAGGCACCATGAAGTTGACCGATGAAATGACGAATAGAAAGTCGGCTTTACTTTTGGTCATCCCGTCCAGAAGCCATTGTCGTTGTTTTAGACCAAGCATGGAAATGTCTTTTTTATAGGGATCGGACTTGTCGTGCATCTGTCGTTGTCCGCGAGTGTCACAAACAAAAAAATCACAATTTCCGACTGTCATCTTAAAATAAGATCGTCGTCCGAGTGAATACGACACGGTATCGTCCTCATCGAATGCTGGTTCCACGCGGATTCGATGTTTATCCAACACTTCGACGATTTCATAAACACCGGCATTGGCAATTCCTCCAACGTCATCCAGTTCATTTTCATTAACGCCGTCGGTCCGAGTGCCCCAATGCACATGCAGATTGCTGACCTGCGCCATGTCGATCGACTTAAAATCCGCAGTTGGGTCTGTCAGGATTGTCCCTTTTTCTCCGACTGTTCCCCGACTGATGTGCACACGTTGTGGGAAGTTAGTGGGATTTGACCAGCCCAAATAGTCGTACCAAGCACGCACGCCAATATCACGAAAAACGGCTCGTCGATCACGTAATCCAGGGGAGCCAGCGCCCCAAACATCATTGAGGATTTCATGATCGTCATACATGAAGAAGCTAGGGACTTGGCGATGCCATTCAGTCAGTACGGGTGCTTGATTAAGGAAATGCTTGTAATTCTGCCACACGCCAACGATCGAAGGAGCAGTTTTAACCAAAGCAGGCGTTGCACCAGAAGGCTGCCCGCCTTGCTGTAGCCATTGCGTCGGAGTGTATTCTCGCTGAGTCTCATAAAGCCAATCACCGTTGAGGATGGCAAAATCGATGTCATCCTTGATTTCGCGAAGCATTGTGTGAAAGGCGGGTAACTGAGGCCCGTTACTGTGCACAGGATTTTGGTTATTTCCGCAAGCATACTCAAATTTAAAATTAAATAGTCCTGCTGGGTTGAGTTGCTTGTGGTGATATTGCTTGGCTACCGGTAACGTGCGAAAAGACCCACCTCGACCCGTCAATTTAGCGACGTCTGGCATCTCAACGCGATAATAATACTGAGTGCCGCTGTCCAATTTTTGTAATAAGACCCAACCCGTACAATCGCTGTCCAACTTCGTTTCTACGACGCCGCTGAGTTGATCTAGATTCGCTGAGTCCGTGCCATAATGCACTTGAAATTGTCCTGGTTCTGCCGTCCGCACCCAAACGCCAACCGTTGATGACGACAAGCGGCCTAGAATGGGGCCGTGCGTAATATGGTTTTCGATTTCCGCAGCACCTGTCGAAGCGGCTAGTACAGCGATTAATATTGCCGTACTTAATAGAAGAGATTTGGTTTTGTTTTCAAACATCAGTGATAAACTCCTAGGTGGGTGAACCCCGCATTCACAATGCGGTGCGTTGGATAGTGTATTGTAACGTTTATTCACAGGGAGTTTGAGCATACCCCTTGGCAAACGGCGAGTAATCCCCTCACGTTTTAATCCCTACTTGTTTAACGGTCGTTTTTGCCCCAAAACCCGAATTGGTTCAATGATCTTGGAATCCCAGGGAAACGCAGGTCGCAGTGAATGGGAATATGGCAAGTGCTTGCAAGTGGCTGGTGTGGGTCCCTTTGTATCTAGCACTAAAAAATGCTCACAGCAGTGCCCAAAAGCCATACGGTAATTCATGGGGTTTTTAGCGACGATATATTTCATGCGGGTCACGTCTAACGCGAAAGCCGAATACTGTTCACCGCACCATTCATAGGTAGGAAAAGAAGCAATGCAAACATGTACGCCTGAAATTTTCAAAACCGCTGCGGGACCCATGTTACCTTCACATCCATCCCAAATCCCTCCGGCGTAGATGAATTTCCCATCGGATAAAGATAGCACCTCGCCTGACACATGCAGGGGAACTCCCCACTTCCGATCATGCTGGTGACCGAGTTGAAGCTCAATCACCGCTCCGATTCCGGCTTCATGGCATTTGTCAGCAGCCGCGCTGTCTACCAGCGGCATTACGGACGAAATATTCTCTCCTAATGCAATCAAATGGGGAAGCACTTCAATGCTATCGCCGGCCGCTCCACCGCCGCAGCAATCTGCAGTATCCACAAGGACGACTGTACCGTCCTTCGACTGACCGGTATTAATGGCAGCTGGGACCGATATTAGGGTGGGTTCCAGGGAAAACCGTTGTTCCCAATAATATTCAGCAATATCTTGTGCCAACTGCCTCGCTAGATCCGATGCATTGTTGGTAATTACCAAACCACCCCCTCCCATTTCTGGCGCATCAAGATAGGGATGTACAAGAAAGGCACTAGTACTATAAACCTCGGGCCGCGCTTCTATTGATTTGGCATATTTCATGGTCTGTGCAAATGGTCCGTCGCCTGAGGTACCACCGTTGATAGCACCAACCAGCACCGGCGCCATTCCCATAGCCATCGTTGGCTGCAAAGTGCCCTGTAAAATATCCATGAGTGCTTGAGCGGCACGGCTGCCCGTTTCCGCTGCGTCACAGTGTGGGTATGTTTCCCATGCGATCAGGACGTCTGCGAAATCTAACATTCGCTGCGTAACGTGGGCATGTAAGTCCAGTGTCGCCACGATAGGAATATCAGGACCGACGGTTGTCCGCACTGCTTGAAGCAGGTTTCCTTCGAGGTCACATTCACTTTCCGCCGCGGCCGATCCATGTAAGGCTAGCAGGATGCCATCTAAGCCTTCGTCTTGCTGCGCCGTGGAAAGAATCGCAAGTAAATCGGTTTTGATGGACTGATAGGTTGAGTCAAGCACGAGACCGCCGGGACATGCAGTAGCTGCTATGGTTGGAACGAATGTGCATTGACGTTCTGGATGACCTAAAGTGTGCAGGAACCCGCCAATGGTCCCGTCGGTGAGCGTCAATAACTCATTGCCATGGAGATACTGAGTTCGCTGGAAGGATGCGATGTCGGTGGGAATTCCGCCAAAATGATTGCACTCGACTAACAACGCACCTATCGCGATTCGGTAATTCATTTATCGTCTTTCGTAAAACATGCCGCAGGTGTGGGGTACCATCATTTTGCGTTACAATGAGTTCAAATACAAGTTTTAGTTCCACCACGAGTTTAAAGCATGAAAATTCCGTTCACATCTGGCTTGCTGGGTATTAGTTTATTAATCGCGGGTACATTGTCCGCACAAAACTCTGCACCGTCGTCACATATGGTCTTCGATGATCGCTTCGATGGCGATATACTCATTCAGGAAGTGCGTGTGCCCAAATCTGGTGAAGCGATGTATACCTATTACGAAACGTTGGGCTGGCGTGGTTTGGGTGCAGGGTATGCAGGGATTCAGGCGCATCCCAAGGCCCATAATTACATATTTTCCATTTGGGATCATAAAGATCATACTGCCCCGATCCGAGCGGTTTATCATGGTGCCGGGACCAAAACAGAAGGTTTTGGGGGCGAAGGTACAGGTCTGAAGTCGTGGAATTTCGAATTGGGTTGGGATACCGACGTCTGGTACACACTCGTGTTGCGGAATTGGGATGTCAAAAACCACACGCAATATGGGTTTTGGGTTCGATCAAGTAAAACTGGGATTTGGACGCATATGGTCACGATGGATGTCGCTTCCCCCAAAGCCTATTTCAAGGGCGGCACCGATGCCTTTATCGAAGACTGGTTGAATACAGGAAAACATTCCCGTACGACAAACTTGCGCAATGGGTGGAAACGCCGTCTCGATGGATCCTGGTATGCTTTTGGACAGGGACGGTATTCAGTTAATTACTGGGATCTGGAAAAAGGAAAGCGGTCGTTTAACTATAAGACAAACTGGAACGGGGGAGTCACTCGTGATGCGACGGGACTCTATTATTTCATGACCGCCGGTGGTGAAAAGACACAGGCAACGGCACTAAATCCCTCGAACCATTCTATTAAGAGAACGCTCAAAAGTCCGAAGTATACTCCCTTGGCTTTAAGTAGCGTTACGGTGAAAGCCGCCCAAAATGGCACGGTGACCGTCAACTGGGTTGTCGACCCGAAAACGTTACCGCCGTTCTCTGTTGACGTCAAGGTTTACGACAATCAAGGGCGAATCGGTGAGCCGATTGGGCTTGCTACTTTGACCAAACCTCATGCGCGGTCGATCGAAGTCAAACTAACCGCGGGGCAGGCCGCTCGGAATCTGTATGTCCACTTTACCTGTGAGGATATTCTGGGGAACCGCGCTGTGAAGACCGTAATTAGCAAACAGTAGGACATTGGATGTTCAGCACTGATCTCCGTTGCAGTTGACACTAGACTGTTTTGACTTGAGAGGCGGTTCAGCGCAAGTAGCGGCGGCGAATGTTGTAGACTCTCATCGCGTTACGAAACATCGCCTTGTTCATCACCAGTTGCCCTTTAGGTTCAAGGAACTCCATAATAATATTCTTCACATTGTCTACCGAACCGAAATGGGCGCTGACCCCCCAGTTCGT
>JABHUV010000209.1 GCA_018658605.1 Planctomycetaceae bacterium
ATCCGTGGAAAAGTCGTCACCGCAATGCGTATCTACTGGCAATACCAGCACGTCTCCGCCACGTTCCGAAAGATCGGCTGCTAAATCGACTTTGTCCGGTTCAAATAAACTCTTGCCAACTACTCCGCCGCGCGCTAACGCAAACGTGTATGCCATAGCGCCGCCAATCAAAATGTGGTCACAAATATCTAGCAACTTATTAATCACCATGATCTTATCGGAGACTTTAGCGCCACCCAATATTGCGATAAACGGTCGTTTGGGCGATTCAATCGCTGCGGATAAATATTTGATTTCTTTTTCGACAAGTAACCCGACAACGCGTGGCTTATCCGCCATCGCTTGAGGCACGGCAACCATCGAGGCGTGTTCACGATGACAGGTGCCAAAAGCATCGTTGCAGTAAACGTCGCCGAAATTAGCTAGTTTTGCGGCAAACTCCGTAGCGCCTGCTTTTTCCGCTGGATCAAAACGCAGATTTTCAAGAACGACAACTCCACCATCAACAAGTTGTGATACTTTGTCGTGTGCATCGTTGCCAACTGTGTCGTTGGCCATGACAACATCCTGACCGAGAAGTTCTCCTAATCGCTTTGCAACCGGAGTTAAACTGAACCGTCCGTCAGCATCATTACCCTGTGGCCGACCGAGATGACTCATCAACACGAGGCTACCGCCACGGCGTAGCACTGAATGAATCGAAGGTAACGCCATTTCAATACGGCGGTCGTCGGTGATTTCACTCGCGGCGTTTAGTGGCACATTGAAATCAACTCGCATCAACACTCGTTTCCCTGCCACATCTATTTGTGTGATCGATTGCTTAGTCATGTCATCCCTGTGCAGATTGTATGAATTTCAAACTATCTATTGTGTCGCCGTCTCGCGGATTTGGCTAGACCCGTATGCAGGGACTATCGCCGCCAAGTTTATCGTGTTATTCCGTTGCCAAACTGATAGTGACAATGTTAAAGTCTCTGCATGTTAGTCGAACGTATTTAAGGGGTTGTTTTCCTAGATGAATATCTCTTGGTGGTTGTGGATCGTGATCGTAATCGGTGCATTAATTGTGCTAACGGTAATATACGATTTGTGTCAGCGTAAGCATACTATTTTGCGCAACTACCCTATCGTTGGTCATTTTCGATATTGGCTCGAACGTTTTGGACCGGAGCTTCGACAATACATTGTGACCAACAACAACGAGGAACGCCCGTTTTCTCGTGATCAGCGCCGCTGGGTCTATGCGTCGGCTAAACAAGAAAACAATTATTTTGGCTTTGGGACGGACAAAGATCTTGAGCTATCCCCCAATCACCTTGTGATTAAACACGCCGCCTTTCCCATTTCATCCCCCCGCCCTGAAGACCCTGACTACGACCCGTTGCATATGATCGACGTTGCGAAAATACTTGGCGGGTACCGTGACCGCAAGTATAAGTTTAGGCCAAAATCAGTCATCAGCGTTTCTGCGATGAGTTTCGGTTCGCTAAGCGCAACGGCCGTGGAATCACTCAACCGAGGGTGCCACGCGACTGGTTGCTTACACAACACCGGCGAGGGAGGGATCAGTCCGTATCACTTAAGCGGTGGGAATCTAATTTGGCAAATCGGAACCGGTTATTTCGGATCAAGAAATACGGACGGTACATTTTCACAACAACATTTCCTGGACGCGATCGAACAGGCTAAAGGTAAAGTAAAGGCTATTGAAATCAAGCTGAGCCAAGGAGCAAAACCGGGATTAGGAGGCATGTTGCCAGCAGCCAAGGTCTCGCCGGAGATCGCCAAGATCCGCGACATTCCCGTAGGTAGGGATTGTGTCAGTCCGGCAAGTCACTCAGCATTTTCAAACGTGGATGAGATGTTGGATTTTGTAGAACAACTGGCGGATATTTCAGGGCTTCCTATTGGAATTAAGAGCGCTGTTGGAGAGACTGAATTCTGGGACGACCTAATAAATCAAGTACAAAACACGGATCGTTGTGTCGATTTCATAACCATTGATGGTTCAGAAGGCGGAACGGGCGCCGCACCACTTGCATTTTCAGACCACGTTGCGCTGCCTTTTAAACAGGCCTTTGCCTCGGTATTCAAAAAGTTTGAACTTGCCGGTATTGCTCACAATATCGTTTTTACTGGATCTGGAAAACTTGGATTTCCAGAAACATCCCTACTCGCACTGGCACTGGGGTGTGACATGATCAGTGTAGCTAGAGAGCCTATGTTGGCAATTGGCTGTATTCAGGCTCAGCGGTGCCATTCCGGTAATTGTCCCGCTGGGATAGCAACCCAAAGTAAACGGCTAATGTGGGGACTAGACCCCACGTTAAAGTCCAACCGACTCGCAAATTACATCATCGCGTTGCGAAAAGAAATTATTCAATTGACCCACGCCTGCGGTTACGAGCATCCAGCTCAGATCACCCCGAAACAATTTTCGATCGTCGATGACAACTATGCCTCACATAGTGTTGCCGACATATTTGGATATTGCGAAGGTTGGGGTAGTCCGACGAAAGAGCATATTGACGAGGTGGTACGTATCATTCGAGCAGCCACTGAAATGCGGATTACGATGTGACACACTGATGTTGAAAATATCAAACACAGCGGGCACTACTTGCCAATAGGTACGTCGATGATTTCGATTTTGTGTTCGTCGGAGTTTGCTTTGAGTTCCGGTGCATACATCGCGTAGCCAATGGTCGGCAAGGCAGAGAATTTACCTGGGATCTCTGCTCGCACGCGGTAGGTCAAACTGTGTTTGCCACGTGAAACGCGGCGAATGAAATAATTGACGCTGGCGTCCCTCATTTCACGATAGGCCGACAATCCTGTGTAGATGTACCCACTACGTAGATCGACCGCCTCAAATCCAGCTGCCTTGTGGTCTTCAAACATTAAATACTCGTAATCATTTTTACTGTCGATCAGTAATTCGATTTCGATTAAGTCACCGCTGAGGACATCATCACCGGAGGCCAGAGGAATGCGTTTGAAGCGTTCTTCTGGCTGTTGTACAACTTGTCCTCTCGCTCCAGCGGCATCTGTAGTGCGATTATCGGGAACCAACTTATAGAAACGACGTTCGACTTTGATTTCTAATCCTGCTTTAGTGATGAAATCTTCGAGCGTAAAGTTGGTGAGATAAACGTTGAAGTAGACGGGTCCCGTCCCTTTTCGGCGAACTTCAATTTTATGTGTTCCATCGAGCACTTCATCGCCGGTTAGCAGGAACTTGTTGTCGAAGGAGAACAGATTGTCTGCATCAATATGAACTTCCTTGCGCTTTTTACCGTCCACCCAAATTTCAACATCCATATCGGGTTTGGCTTCACCGGTCGCTTTGATGTATTCAGAAAACGCCTCGACACACAGTGAAGTGTCGCGAGTCGATTTCCAGTAGGTGGCATGTTTACGGTTGTTTAATAAATACTTCACAAGTCGAGAT
>JABHUV010000131.1 GCA_018658605.1 Planctomycetaceae bacterium
CTAACTCGGGTCAAGTGGCCGACGTGGGACGCAACAATCTGGTCAAGAGAGTCCGGATTTGTCGCGGTGTTGCCGACAAAGCACTTGTGATCGCGGACATGGCTGCCACCAAATTTCATTTTAGAATAGAGCGTAAAATGGTCTCTGTGTTTTTTCAACGGGTCCATATGTTCGCTAAATGCGTAGTCAGCTCCGTCGACTTGCGGCAGTACGTCTGTGAAAAGACCGTAGCCCATACTAACACAAAAAAGCCTTTTAACTTTGGTTTCATCCGGAGCGAGCCGGTTCTGACCAAAGCTCTCGAGTGCCGGCAGGAACAGCACACAGCCGGCGGACTTCAGAATTTCACGACGTTTCATAAAACTGGACCTCTCAATTGTGTTGCAAAAGGACGGTTGAACTGATCTTCACGAAATTATTCGCGTCAAGCTAGCCGACAGCGGTTCTTTTATTGTTTTGAAAACACATTAAAAAATTACCAATCGACCCTAAGGCTGTCGTTTCCTTCCTTTCACCCAAAACGAAAAGCCATACCTGAAAAAAATCTGCGAGGCTCGTTCGCGTCTGGTAAATCAGCTCGAAGTATCCAATATATATCCCGTTCTTTAGAAATCATATCATACATATCCTTTATTCGTCGACCCTCGCTGGCCTTTACGCTTAAACGATGACGCGACAAGGCCACATCCACCCAGCTTATCAAATCACAACACGAAGTGCTTGGTTAGGCGGGGTGTGGTTTCTAGCCAGATGCATATGAAGCGACGGGTTCCTTTTCAAGCACCATCTACTTCCTGCCAAAACGCTTGCAACCGCCGCCTCCGGGGGCGAAGATGGGGGCTGTGTCGAAACGAGACTCAACGTCCGGAAGGAAACGCCACGAAGAAGAGACTTGCTATTTTACTGCTAGCTGTACTATTCGCCGGTTCCGAACTACAATCCCAAGGAAAGATTCAGTGAACTTTATACATGGCATGCAATATTTAGCGACGGACACTACGTTTACTGTAGCCACGATGCGATCCAACCAATGGTTGTTCCGTTCCGTGATGGCTTTGATCATCACCGGCATGCTGACCGTAACGGTCTGTGAATCACACGAAACCGGTTCGCCGTTGCGCGTTAGGATAATGACGTTTAACATATTAGCTGGCGGTAACCACGCACCTACAATTGGGTTTCCTAATAACAAGTTCGACGGTTCCCGCAAAGATGACATAGCCCGTGTAATACTCACAACTAAGACGGATGTTGTGGGGATACAGGAAGACGATCGTAGCGACGGTTTGTTCAACGAATTAGGAAGGGGATGGCATCGTGTCGGAAGTGTCTATGCAAAATATCCGTTAACTCCAGTAGCAGGAGGTGTCCGCGTCCATTTACCTCAAAAACAGTCGATCGTCGTTGTGAACGCCCATTGGTGGCCCACTGGGGGATACGGACCGGAACTAGTTCAAGCTCGAATGAAACTAAACGACATCAGCGAGGACCTAAATGAATTTGAAAGAGAAATTCTGAAAGCAACGGCCGGCATAGCCAACGGGGCCCGTGGATACTTAAGCCTCATTCGTGAGATTAACCCACTCATTGCCGCGGGCGAAACTGTAGTCGTGACAGGTGATTTCAACGAGCCATCACACGAAGACTGGAATTCGGCTACGAGTGGGATGGACCGCTGGGTGAAGAACACGAGCGGAAGACCGCTTCGATTTAAGATTGCATGGGCTGGGTCCGTGGCGATTGCAAAGGCAGGTTTGAAAGACGCATATCGCACCGTTCATCCGGATCCCTCAAAAAAACCCGGTAACACATGGACGCCACCGTACCCTGACGGCCTAACAGGACGCCAACCGTATGCCGATCAGGTGCTCGACCGAATAGATCGCGTGCATTTCGCCGGCCCCAATATTCGTGTCGTCGACGCTGTCGTGATTGGTGAAAGTGCCAAGACATCAGAAACGGTTCACGAGGGACCTTGGGTATCGGATCATCGCGCGGTAGTTGCCGAGTTTGAATTCTTAGAGAAAGCAGATTCTCGTGAGTGAACAATAGCTAAACCTACCCTACCACCGGGCAAGGAAAATAGGGGGGGTAGGTCATGCCAGCTGCAAAATTAACCAAAACGTTCCAATAGCGGTTATAAGTCCACTTCCCCACCAGATGTTGAATTTCAACGTATTCCAGAAATCTTCAAAGAATTCACCATCGAACCATGACCAGATATCTGGTTTGATCGTATAGAAGAGGGCCTCTTTAAAACCTTCCCAATCGCCAAAAATGGGTTTGTATAGCACCACCATTACACCAATACCAACTACCAATCCCAAAATGATTGCGACGAATAACATAATTGCACCTTTCCTAGAGGACCTGACGATTCATAAACATAGTAACCATTTCAAACGTGACCTCATCGAGGCTGTCTTCAACCAACTTACCAAATCACAACATGAAGTGCTTGGTTAGGGGGCGGCTCGCATCTAGCAGATGCATATGACGCAGGTCAATAGTTTCCAATCAGAGCTTAAATCGGATACGCTAAAGGCATGCAACACCGCAACCATTTCAAACCAACACATGTTGGCGGATCGTCAAACGTGACCTTCCCACAGGGAATAGCTTCAATGAAGACAAAACTCGGACTCCTGTTATTGATGTTGTGGGTCTAGCCGGATCGATTGTACGTGTTAAAAACACTTGAACCTTACCAGTGATTGGCTGAGTTTCCCGATGAAAATAGAACCATTTCTGACTGAACAGTTTTTCACGCAATACGAGTTTTCGGCACCTCACCTGTTGGCTTCGTCAGACTGTGAAACCATGTCGATCGGAGACTTGTTGCAATTGGCGGGATCAACGTTGGATGAATTGGGAGGTATCACTCTAGGGTATACCGAATCCCAGGGTGATCCCCAACTTCGATCCCAGATTTCGGGAATGTATACCGACGTCGACGCTGATGATGTCGTTATCCTGACCTCTCCGGTAGAAGGCATCTACCTCGCGATGCAAACCCTGCTCGAGCCGGATGATAAAGTCGTCGCGTTGCGACCGGCCTATGATGCATTGAATAATGTAGCTCGGCATTTATGCGGTGAGGTAATACCTTGGAATCTGGTTGCCAGGGCAAACCAATGGGAACTGGATTTCGACCAACTGGAATCCATAATCAGTCCGCAAACACGTATGATTGTGGTCAACTTTCCTCACAACCCAACTGGCTTCGTTCCGTCAACCGCTGAATTCGAACGTTTGATCACACTGGCTCGAGAGAACAACGCCTGGTTGTTCTGCGACGAAATTTATCGTGGACTCGAGTTTGACACGCCAATGCCGTCGGCTGCTGACCGTTATGAAAAGTCGATCGTCTTAGGCGGATTATCAAAGACCTATGGTCTGCCCGGTTTACGGGCTGGATGGTTGGTCATTCGTAACCCAGCGCTTCGCGACGAACTGATTAACTGGAAACACTACACAACGATCTGCCCCGCTGCTCCAACCGAATTTTTGGCCCGTAAAGCACTCTCCGTTAGGAAACAACTGGCCGAACGCAGTAAAACCATCATCCAAGGAAACCTAAAATTGTGTGACGATTTTTTTGCCAGATTTCCAGATCATTTTACTTGGCGTTCACCACGCGCAGGTTCGGTTGCTTTTGTTGAACTAAACCTCGCAAAAATTGGCTTCGATTCGGCTACCACCTATTGCCACCATCTGGCACAAAACCACGGGATTGTCCTCCTGCCGGGCAAGTGCCTAGGATTTGATGATAGCTTTGTTCGGTTTGGGCTGGGGCGAGTTAGTTTCGGAACCGCGCTTGACGCATACACGGCGGTGGTTTCAGAAGAAAATTCTATGATGAACGGATTCCTTTAGGGGGGTACTCGGTGGTTTTAGGGTCAACGCACCGTCTCGCATTATCGGGAATTGTAGTGAATTGTGAATTTGTAAGATCTTCCAGCGACCCCGTACGAGACCGTTCTGTGCGGTACTGCACACTCTGTTGTCGTGCCAAAACACCATACCCCCTACCCCACCATCCGGCAAGGAAAATGGGCATCGGTGCACTGACAAAGGTGGTTTTTCGTGTTTTACGTCGTTTGGCTGATGTTATGTGGGGCGATGTGTGGAATAATAGCATTCGGGTCTGGACAACTAAATCAACTCGACTTGGTTGAATAACGGGGTATTTCAATTCATACATAGATTTCCTGATGGTGAGGTAATAATCAGGACCGTAATCACACACCTCAGGTCGGAAGAAAGCTAGTTTGAACATGAATCTAAAACATTGCTATGGCTCGCCGGTTCGCTGGTGCATGATTCTAGTTTCCATCAATGTGGCGGCCGTTGGCGCTATTGCTGATGAGGCGTCAATTCATTTCTTTGACCAACAGGTCGCACCACTACTGGTACGACACTGCATCCAGTGTCACAACGAATTTGATCTTAAAGGTAAGCTGGACTTGTCCACGCGTGAGGGTGCTCTTAAGGGCGGAGAGAGTGGGCCGTCCATTCACGGAGATCAGCCCACCGACAGCCTTTTGTGGAAGCGTGTTTCCGAGAAAGAGATGCCGCCTGAAAAACCACTGGCACCAGAAGAATTGCAGATCCTCGACAAGTGGTTCCGGCAAGGTGCCTCGTGGGGAACGAACCCTATCAATATCTTTCGATTTACCACCGACGATCGTGCGGGCTATGACTGGTGGGCACTGCAACCACTTGCAGAGGTGAAACCGCCGAAAGTGGACAACGCGAGGCGAATTCGTAATCCGATCGATCGATTCGTGCTGTCCCGACTGGAAACTCAGGGGCTCGGTTTTGCTCCAGACGCAGACCCTCGCCAGCTCATCCGTCGTGTTTATTTTGATTTTCTGGGTTTACCCCCCACTCCGGAGGAAGTTGCCCGCTTCGTCGCAGATCCTTCAGAATCCGCCTACCAACAATTACTGACAACATTACTGGCCTCACCTCATTACGGGGAACGATGGGGTCGACACTGGCTAGACATAGCCCGCTACGGAGAAAGCGATGGCTTTGAGCGAAATATGCCGCGAAAAGATCTCTGGCCTTTCCGTGATTGGGTGATCCAAGCGTTCAATAGCGATATGGGATATGACCAGTTTGCTGGTATGCAGTTAGCTGGGGATGTGATCAGTAACGGATCACCCGAGGGACTGGCGGCTAGCGGTTTCCTGGTCGCGGCGATTCACAACACGGTCGTCGGTGGCAGCGTAGAAATGAAACGACAGTCACGAGCGGATGAAATCGAGGAATTGGTAGGAACTATTGGCCAAACTTTCCTTGGGCTGACAGTTAATTGTGCCCGCTGCCATAATCATAAGTTCGATCCCATTGCCCAGCAGGAGTATTACCAGTTAGCCGCTGCTGTGGCCGGCTTTAGCCACGGTACGCGGGAGGTAGCAAGACCGGAGATTAAGGGGGAAATCGACAAAATCGGCGTCCCTTTGGAAAACGTAAATCGACAGTTGGACGCCTTACGCTCACGCCTGCGAGCAGAGATCATCAAGCAGCGAGAAGCAGGCATTGCACCCCCTTCCGACCCTCCTCAGCCGATTGCTAAATGGGAATTCGAAGGCGACCTAAAGGACAGTGTGGGAACTATGCACGGGTCGAACCAGGGCAATCCACGATTGGAAAACGGCGGATTGGTGGTGGCTTCCAATAACTATGTCATCACGGCGCCGTTGCAGCGAAAGTTAACGGAAAAAACTCTCGAGGCATGGGTCCAACTAGACAACTTGGACCAGCGTGGGGGTGCAGCGATCAGTATCCAGACGCCCAACGGGGTGGTATTCGACGCGATCGTTTACGGAGAACGCGAGGCCCAACGCTGGATGGCAGGTAGCAATGGATTCGTACGCACCAAATCGTTACAGGGAACCGCAGAAATAGAAGCCAAAGATCAACCTGTTCACTTTGCCCTTGTTTACACGAAGGATGGCATGATTACCGGCTATCGAAACGGCCAGCCTTATGGCAAGGCTTACAAAAGTGTTGGATTACAATCCTATGATGAATCAGCCGTCGTAACCTTTGGTCTCCGGCATTTGCCAGCCGGTGGTAGCAAGCATCTCAAGGCCCGCATCGAGAAGGCCCAACTCTACGATTTTGCGCTCTCGCCTGCTGCAATTGCGGCTTCGGCCGGAGACGGTACAAATTACGTGTCGGAATCGGAGTTGGTCAAGCAAATGAATGCCGAGGACAAGACCAACTATCAGGCACTGTTAACTCAGCAGAAGAAACTACGGGATACGCTTGCTGAATTGCAAGGCCAGGAAAAATTTCGGATCTATACCAATATCGCACGCAAACCGGATATCACTTATTTTCTGGAACGTGGTGACGTCATGAAACGAGGACAGGTAGTAGCGCCTGGTATTATCAAGGCGATGCCAGGGCTGGACTTCGAAATGCAATTGGCTGCTGACGCACTTGATAGTGACCGTCGCCTAAAACTGGTGGAGTGGATCACCCATGATGACAACCCGTTGTTCAAACGCGTGATTATGAATCGACTCTGGCATCACCATTTCGGGACAGGCATTGTTGATACGCCAAGCGACCTAGGATTTAACGGAGGTCGACCCAGCCACCCCGCATTGCTCGACTGGCTGTCTCTACAACTAGTGGACCATAACTATCAATTAAAGGCGATGCACCGATTGATCGCGTCGTCAACGACCTATCGTCAGGCTGCTACGCTCAATGTAAATGCTGCTGCTGTCGACGCAGAAAACCGACTGCTGTGGAGAAAGTCACCACAACGACTTGATGGCGAGGCTGTCCGAGATGGGATGCTCCTAATTGCCGGCGTGTTGAATCCCCAGCGTGGTGGCCCCGCATTTGAGGATGTCAAAATTGTCCCCAACGATGGCACCACATACTACGAACCGTTTGACCAGGACAGCCCAGCTCTCAATCGACGCACGGTTTATCGATTCTCACCACGCGGTGGACGGATGGCCTTATTGGATGTATTGGATTGTCCTGATCCGTCTACTGCAACTCCGCGTCGGTCCGTGACAACCACACCACTACAGGCCCTGAGTCTGCTGAATAATGCCTTCGTGCTGCGCATGGCAGATCATTGTGCCAGTCGGATAAAGCGGGATGTAGGTGATCAGGAGCTGGAAAAACAGGTCCAGCGGAGTTTCCAATTGGCCCTGTGTCGATTGCCGACTCCAGAGGAACAACAGGCAGCACAACGACTGGTAAACCAACACGGTCTGCAGGCGCTCGTTCGTGGACTTTTTAACACCAATGAATTTTTAATCGTTCAATAGGATTGACGCAGATGCTAAAAAACATGAACCGTCGCCAATTGTTCGAGTGGAGCACCCATGGACTGGGTAGCATCGCCCTGCTGGAATTGCTGCAACGCGATGGTGTGTTCGCCCAGTCAGGGCCTGTCGACGCCAACACCCATCATTCACCACGCGTCAAGAGAGCAATCCAGATCAGCCTCGTGGGCGGCATGAGTCATGTAGATTCCTTTGACTACAAACCGGAGTTGACTAGAAAGCAGGGTAAAACCCTAGGCTCCGATGAGAAACCGGATATTTTCTTTGGCAAGGTCGGGCTGTTGCGTGGTAGTGACTGGGAATTCAAGCAACGGGGACAAAGCGGACTCTGGATTTCAGAGATGTTTCCCCACATCGCCAAGATGGCGGATGAATTGACTCTAATTCGTTCCATGGTTTCTGAATCAGCGAACCATACGCCTGCGCTTTTCGCCTCTAACAGTGGGTTCTTGGCCAATGGATTTCCTGCGCTTGGTAGCTGGCTTTCCTATGGACTGGGAAGCGAAACCGAAGCCCTGCCGGCTTTCGTTGTGTTACCTGATGAACGAGGCGGTCCCAATGGAGGTGCCTCGAACTGGACCAGCGGATACCTGCCAGGTCAAAACCAAGGCGTCGTTTTTACAGGAGGAGATCAGCCGGTTCGGGACCTGTTCCCGTCAAAAGCCATTTCCCAGGCAGCGGACCAGGATACTCGGAAATTCATCGAATACCTGAATCGTAATCACCTCGACAAAATCGGACAGGATGAGAAGCTGTTATCCCGAATCCGCAGTTACGAATTGGCAGCACAACTGCAAACCTCAATACCCGAAGTTAGTCGTTACGCGGATGAATCCGAAGCGATCCGAACACTCTACGGGATTGACGACAAGAAAACCGCTGATATGGGAAGGCGTTGCCTGTTGGGAAGACGTCTTCTGGAACGGGGCGTTCGCTTCGTACAGGTTTATTCGGGAGGGCCAATCGCGGGCAACCCTCGTTCCAGTTGGGATGCACATGAAAGCGTCAAGGATAATCACTCCCAGGAAGCCGGGCGAATTGACAAGCCCGTGGCTGCCTTGCTGCAGGACTTGAAACAACGCGATATGCTCAAGGATACACTGGTTATATTTACCACGGAGTTCGGTCGGACACCTTTTGCACAGTCCGCAGCGAATCAGGTGGGACCAGGTCGAGACCATAACCGCTATGGATTTTCCTGCTGGTTGGCGGGAGGTGGATTACGTGCGGGTACCAGTTACGGACAAACAGATGAAATTGGCTGGAAAGCGGTCGAAAACCCAGTCACTTGGAACGATTTTCATGCTACGATTCTGCACCTATTCGGTATCGAACATGAACAATTAACCTTTTATCACAACGGCATTCAACGTCGATTGACCAATGTTGCAGGCGACGTGGTGACGGACATTCTTAGTTGAGCAGACAAGCCTTCGGTTTTTCATGGAACAAAACCAGAATAATGTTGGGCCCAAACACAGCATGTCATTCTTTTATCGGAACACGTCGATTACGTGACCGTTATTGACTAGTGCCACCGGTTGTCCACGTTTGTTGAGCAATGGCACATGAGGGTTGATACCAAGCGCATGAAAAATAGTTGCCGTGAGATCTTCTGGGGAAACAGGTTTTTCCAAAGGATATGCTGCGTGGCGATCTGATTTTCCATAGACCAGCCCGTCCTTAATCCCACCACCGGCGAGTATCGCTGGAAAACAATAACTCCAGTGGTCACGGCCATCTTCGTTACCGCGATTCCGGAATGCTGGCGTGCGTCCAATTTCACCACAGCAAACGACCAGCGTTTCTTCGAGCAAACCTCGCTGCCGGAGATCATCTAGCAGCGCCGAAAAACCACGATCAAGTCCTGGCAACAAATGATCTCGCATGCTAGAGGTCAGGCCTTCATGGGA
>JABHUV010000236.1 GCA_018658605.1 Planctomycetaceae bacterium
GATCCGCCAGTAAAAGACAATACCTGGTATGAAACTCGCGTCGTCGTACAAGGTAAGCAGATTCAGATTTGGCTAGATGGAAAACTACAGGTAGACTACACCGAGCCGACTGGAAAACTTCCCAATGAGAAACAACCTGGTCGTAAATTGAGCGAGGGAACTTTTTGTCTACAAGCACATGACCCCAAAAGCGTCGTTTACTTCAAAAACCTCCGAGTAAAACGACTCGAATAACTCTCGCAGGAATGCTGCTGTGCAAACGTATGATCGCCAGAAGTCGTACCGCTGGAATTATGAAAATGTCCCAGCGCCTGTTCGCCTGTCCATACCCACCGTTTTATCCGAATCTTCCAATACCGAAAAGTTTTCATTTTGCGGGTTACCGGTCAATTCGCCATTAGGTGTTCCGGCAGGACCATTACTTAATGGGAAATGGTGCTTATATTACGCCAGTCTTGGTTTTGATGTCGTTACGTATAAAACTGTGCGTAGTGGGTTCCGCGAGTGTTATCCGCTGCCAAATTTAGTTCCCGTCGATACCGCATCGTTATTTGGCGGCGAACAATCTGTGTCACAAGCGACGACGATGGATGGAAGCTGGGCTGTCTCCTACGGAATGCCCTCTCAGGATCCTAACGCCTGGCAAGCCGACATTGCGGAGACTCGGCAACAACTACCTAGTGATAAAGTGCTTTCCGTTTCCATCGTTGGAACCGTCGAACCTGACTGGACGCTCGAACAGCTAGCGGAAGATTACGCGCTGTGTGCTCGACTAGCCGTTGAAAGCGGAGCTGACTGCATTGAAGCTAATTTCTCGTGTCCTAATGTTTCTACCTGCGATGGACAATTATTTCAAAATCCGGCCGATTGCGCCACCGTGGTTAAAATTATCCGTGAGGCAATTGGCCACACACCACTGATCGGAAAAATCGGGCGTTTAAATAATGACGCCGAATCCTTGGAACTAGTCCAACATCTAAACGGATTTGTAGATGCCCTCGCGATGACCAATAGCATCGCTACTCAAGTTCTGGACCAGAATGGCAAGTTGATGTTCGACGGGCAGCGACGAGGTATCTGTGGTAAAGCGACGCTAGAAGCTTCCATCGCTCAAACCAAGTCATTAAATAATATGATCGCCAAACATGATTTGGATATCAAACTCATTGGGGTCGGCGGAGTGAGTCGGGTAGAGGATGTGCGAAATTACTTGGCGGCCGGTGCTCAAGCGGTACACATTGCAACTGCAGCCATGGTTAATCCACTCGTCGCAATCGAAATAAAAAAAGCGTGGTGAAATTGCACGCTCTACGCATAAAAAAACAGGGCGGGATAATCGAGTCTTTGAAAAAATGAACCACGTGTCTCCCAAAGACAAACGGCAGAAGCTACATACCGCGTGTGATACAATCTCTAAAACTCGATAATCTCGACCTGGGTTTATCACGGTCAATTTGAGCAAAAACACGCCAAACTAACCAGCGGCAAAGACAACGCATATTACTTACATTTCCCTTGCACCCTATGTATCGCATTTTGCCCTGTCTCCTGTTCCCTCTATTTATTAACTTACCGTAATTGTTTGCCAATCTTGCGCAGTTTTATATCAAGTCTAACGGTTATATCTGTTATGTCAGTTAGGTGACAACGTCATGTCAACTGGCCTCTGCAAGGAATCCTGTCGCTGGCATTTTCTCCTTCTTTAGGTGTGAAAGTATAGATTTAACCGTGTATAATTCGTTTAATAGTACGATTAAATAGTATTGAACTAACCTTCCTTTAATTATAGAACTGACGTGTCAAGACTATCTTTATGATTCTCTAACAATCGTTAACTCGCGTAGGACTGTTAACGCCGACCACGTCCCATGACCCCAAAGGGGAACCTGTTATGTTTAGGGCCTATTGCACTTCGTCTATCTTAGCCATTTTTATATTTGCATTGTTGATTCCTCGCGCTGTTGCTCAAGACACTCAACACCAAGCCTTATATGGCCAAGGTGTCCACGCCTATTACCGCGGCGACTACGAATCTTCCGTCCGTTATTTGACAGCAACCATCAGCAAAAATACGGATGATCCCCGTTCGTATTACTTCCGTGGACTAGCCAACGCTAAGCTCGGAAACGACGAAGCTAGTTTGGCAGACCTGAAAAAAGGTGCTGCTATAGAGGCCCTAGATGACCGCGGCATTTATCAAATATCTACGGCGTTGCAACGTATCCAAGGGCAAACACGACGACAAATTGAAACATTACGTAAACAAGCACGTCTAGATTTAGCAGCGGAAGAAAAAAAGCGTTTACAAGCTCGTTATGAAAAACAACAAAGAGATGAAGTAGCGGTTTTACGCAAGCCAGTTCAAACGGCGCCAAGCAGTCCCGCTGACGGTGAACCTACGATTAGCCAAAGCAATCCATTTACCTCCAGCAACATCATTGGCATTAAGAGCAATCCCGAAAATGTAACGTCATCGAAATCAAATCCAATCCCAGACATTAACGATAAAGACCCGCTAGCCAACGTTCAAGATAACGACCCAGCACCAGCTAATCCCACCCCGGGCGACAATAATCCAACTGCGGCTACACCTCAAGCCGGTGGTGGCGGTGGAACTCTTGGCTCGATATTTCGCTCGCTCAATCCGTTCGGCGGAAACAGTGGTAACGCAGAACCCAACGCGGAAAGCACTTTAGACAAACTAAAAAAGCTCATCCCCGGACTCGATCCTGCAGCACCTAAAGCGGATGATAGTAAAGCGCCTGGTGACAATCCCATCAAATAGACGCGTCCGATTCCCATTCGCGCCTTTGGTATGCACATTTGTGCGCCAGCATACGGTGTATCTATGCACTAAGATACGTAGCGAACCTGAGACAACATCATTGTAATAAGTTAATATAAACTCATTGATATTAACTTATTCTGAACTTGTTGCCCTGATAGGTGCCATCTAATGAGCTGCTCTTTTTTCACCGCCAGTGTTACCATATTGCTTTTTGTGCTTCCTTCATGGTTAGTCGCTGAACCAAGCTTGAACTCAGTGAACCTGCCTGGCGCCCAAAGTGGAACGACTGCTCAGATTACATTCACTGGAACCGATTTAGGCTCCAATCCAACTTTGGTTGCCTCTTTTGCCATTTCCTCACAACAAGCACTTGCCGGCTCAAATAACAAACAAGCGATTATCGAATTCACCACCGCTAACGAATCTCCCGGCATCCATTGGGTACGCATCGTTAGTGATAAAGGAATCACCAATCCTATCGCCTTTGCCCTTGATGACCTTTCACAAACCGCATTTAGTACTTCTATCAAATCCACACCCGCCGCCGTTTACGGAAATCTAGCTGGTGGCGCCATTCTGAAGACGTCATTCAGCGGCAAACAGGGAACGGCGCTAGTCATCGACATCGAAGGACGTCGCCTCGGTTCCGACATCCGGCCTGTGCTTCGTTTACATAACAGCCAAGGAGTTCAAGTCGCGTGGTCGCCACCCCAGCCTACACTGAGCGGCGATGCACGGATCCAAACAACCTTGCCCGCCGACGACACCTACACCATTGAACTGCATGACATCCTTTTTAAGGGTCCGGCTAAAGGGACGTTTCGCTTAAAAATTGGTGAGCTACAGTTTGCCGACATGGCCTTTCCCATAGGTACGCCCGCCGAAACCGATGCGAACTTACAGTTTATCTGTGGCAATCTTACAGTCACTGCAGCCAATACCAACCAATCCATCGGTACGCATCCGCTAAAACTTCCAGCTTCTCCCAACGTAACTGGCACTCGACCTTACGTGTTATTTAGTGACCATCCAGAATTTATGGAAAACGATGATGCCAAACAAGCCAATGAAGTCGGGTCTGTTCCAGTCGGCATTAATGGCCGTCTGAGTGCCAAGGGTGAACAAGACAAATTCATCGTCTCGACTACACCTGGAACTAAATTACGGATTAATGTTCTTGCACGACAAGCCGGATCGCCACTCGATGCCGTGTTAACCGTCCAAGATGCCCAAGGCAAACAACTCGGCCGCAACGACGACCGCCCAGGCAATTCCGACCCTGGTCTCGACATCACCATCCCTAAAGACAACAAATCAATCACTGTGATTTTAAGCGATCTACAAAACCGCGGTGGCAAGGATTATGTCTACCATATTGACATCCAAAACCTAAGTGCCCCACGTTTTTCAATTTCAACTACTACCAATCGAATTCAAGTACCTGGCGGGTCAACCCAAACCTTGTTCGTAAATATTACACGGCAAGGATATAACGGCCCCATCAACTTGAGTCTGCCAAATCTGCCCGACTGCATCTCACTGTCAGGCACCCATATCCCTGCGGGCTCAACGCGGGCACTACTCTCGATCTCTGCCACACCTGGTGAGGTATTACCTGTGATCACCCATCTCCTAGCCACAGGTACCGGCGACCACTCAAACGTTCAAACCATCGCCTCCGTTGGCGACGATAGCAATCACTACCGCGTACAACCTTATTTAAAATCGAAGCTAGCACTCGCTCGTGTTCCAACCAGTCTCATTACAGCGGCCTTATTACACCCCACCAGTGAACTACAAGTGACTCAAGGAAAGTTTTTACCACTAGAGGTCAACCTTGGGCGAGCAGACAACACTAGCGGCAACATCCGATTGCGACTCATCTCCACACAAGTACAACCACGCAAGAAAATCAAAAAGGGTGGTAAAGACGTTGAGGTTGACGACTTAGATCGCACCTTACGACTCGTCGAGGAGCCGCTTGTTGGGGCAGATAAGAATGACCATACGGTCAACGTCTGGGTGCCACACGATCTAGGAACAACCCCCTGGAACGTTGCGATCATCGCGGAACTGCTTTCGGAAGATAATAAAAACGTTTTAGCAACAACAACAACATCACAACTAATCATCACGCCACGGCAAGCCCTTGCTCTCAAGCTAACATCCACAGCAAATATTGAAGCGGTTGCTGGTGAAGGCGATTCTGGGTCTGTCAGCGGAACGATCACTCGTGCAGCTATGTTTGACAAGGCCGTGACCATCACCTTACGTGGATTACCCAAGGGCTATACCGCTCCGAGTCTTGAAATCGCTGCGGATATAAACGAATTCACATTACCCATTCAATTTTCCAAAGAGGCAAAGCCCGGCGACCTCAAGAACATCAAGCTCGTAGCAACCGCTGCATCCGACCTCAAAGCGGAAGTACAAGTTGTCAGCAATTCAGAAACGATTCAAATCAAGGTTGTTCCACAAGCGGAGTGATCCTAGTTTGACCCCTCTTTACATATTTGTTTAATTTCCATTAGGGCCACACCAATATGAATTTAAATTCTCGTTATATTGCCACGTTAATCGTTGTCGGTACTATTCTCAGTACTGTTTATACAACGGCTGTTACTGCCGCGGCCAAACGTCCGAATATCCTATTCATCATGTCTGACGATCATGCGTATCAAGCGATTGGTGCCTACGGCAGTAAAGTCAACAAAACTCCGAACATCGATCGCATCGCTCGCGAAGGGATGCGTTTTGACCGAGCTTTTGTGACAAACTCCATTTGCGGCC
>JABHUV010000210.1 GCA_018658605.1 Planctomycetaceae bacterium
AAACACATAGGTCGAAATAAACAATTTCAGAGACATTGTCCCTGCGTGTCCATGACCGTCATCTACCGTGGCTGTATTCATCGTTTGTCTAATATCCTGCTATTGCTACTCATTAGCATTAAGAGAAGTTTTGTTTTGTTCTACTATGGCGCTCGCCATCCATTCTCTGAAATCGTCCTCAGACTGCACAATCAAGCGGCCTCGCATTTTGTAATGTCCCCATCCACATAGTTCAGCACAGACAATGTCATAGGTTCCGGTCTTTTTCGCTTCAAACCAAAGGTGCTGTTTCATGCCTGGCACAACATCCTGTTTGATACGCATATTTGGCAAAAAGAAACTGTGCAACACATCTTGTGTCTGAATCTGAATAACGATTTCTTCATTAACCGGTATACGAAGGTCATTCACAAGATGAATATCATCCTGCGTACCGATAATTTCATCTTCACCAGCATATTGCAGTCGCCATTCAAATTGACGCCCCGTGACTAATAGCAATGGTGGTTTTTTGAGTCCAGTCGCTTTGTCAGTTGGGTATTTCATCCGAGCATCTGCCCACGCGTCCATCTGGAAGATCGCAATAAACAGTAATGTTGCCGCCGGTATAATGGACCAAATAATTTCCAATGTGTGCGATCCATGCAGATACTTGACCGGTTCTGTATTCTTATCGGCATCATATTTCCACATGAACCAGAACAACAAAAACGACGTCGCAATGAACACGACTCCCGTCAAATACATGATAAACATGAACAGCTTATCGATAACCGCACCGTGTTGGCTAATATCCTCAGGTAACCAATGGTTAGCAAAAATGCCACCCGGTATAACGGCAAATACGAACGCCGCAACACCAAGAATTGGTACTGACAGGAATAGTAGGCTCCAAAAACGTCCCACCTTGTTTCTCCCAAAAATAAATTACGTTGAATTGTTTTAAATGTTTTACGATAACTCGATACTAATTACGATCGCGCTGGAAATTCGGGGCTGATTGTGGTCGACTCGATGCCTCATACGGTAAACTCAACACATAGGCCACCAATCCCCAAGTCTCTGTTTCTGTCAACTTAGTGTTACCCGGCATCGGTGTGCCTTGAATTCCAGATGTAATGCGTTGGTAGATATCGATCGGTCGACGGCCACCGCGAAAGTTCCCTAAACGCAAATTGCGAGGCGAGATTGCTCGAGGCTTTAAGGCCCCAATACCCGCTAAATGTTCGTTATAGAAATACAATTGGCTTTCGAGACTAATGTCTTCCGCATCCGCTTCGGCACCCGCGGCTGCGTCACTGGAATCAGGATCGAGACCAAGTAATTCCAATGTCCAGTTGTCGTACAAGTTCTTTTGGCCGTCACCAATGGCCGTCTGGCCATGACAACTAAAACAGTTGGCTTTGCCTTGAAAGAACAACGTGCGGCCAATCTTCACGCTTTCTGGTGAATTCCAATTATCAGGCGCTGCGGCTATTGTGCGTTGAGCGTTACCGTTCTTATCAGGTCCAACCCATTGAATAACAACACTATTGATCATCTCCCTAACCAAGGCTAGATCGTCCGTTTTTTTATCGCCATTGTTAAAAGCAACTAACAATGGATGTTCATCACTCGTTGTTATTTCAAGAGACGCATCGATCAAGCTTCGTTCAACTTCACCACGAATCGCCAAGTAAATAACGTAATCGACCATCTGGTTAATGTCCGTACCAGCAAGAACTCGGAAACTAGGCATCGCCGTACCGGGAATACCCTCTAGCAGAGTAGTTTTTAGATCTTCTTTCGATGGTTTTTTGAACGTACCACCAGCATCGGTCATCTTGAACTTAAATTGACCAAGTCGATAATCTCGTGGATATGGATTTAGGAAGGATGCCGTTGGACCTTGTCCGTCACCGGTGACACCATGGCAATGTGCACAATGCTGGCGATACAACCCTCGAGGAATATGTGCTTCGTCTCGTTCCACGGGCCCCGCAGCTTGTTGCAACTTGCTCATACTCAGGAAATCACCTAGGCCGACTCCACCTGGGATTCGCGGATCGTCCGGAGTTCCAAAAGCACCTTCTAAGATAGTACTAATGTTCTCTTTTTGCGATTCACTCAATAGCACATCACGATTTTCCAGTTTGCGCATTTGCGGCTTCGCGACTTCAGGTTTCCACTGCTTAGCTTGCACATAAGCTTCGTTAAACTGAAAGTAAGCGGGGTCACTACAGGCGGTCAACAAAACCGAACATACCAAGACAGTAATGGATGCAATCCGTACTCTCTGGTGTTGGTTGTTGTGAAACTGTTTCATTTCTCTGTATCCAATCATTCTTTCTGTTATCGCAGGTGGTTCTTTATGTTTTCACGCATCGGTGCATGAAATCGTGTTCTACTTAACCACTAGGTGTTTTATTGGTTTACCTTTAAAGTGCGTTATTGAATAAATTTGCATCAATCTCGATACTTAACTCTCGCTGTTCGCCCGGCTCTAGGGGATCTAGGTTAAACTTGCCGCGACTCAATTTCACACCAGTTCCGTTAATCGTGATTTCAAATGCACCTGATGGTAAGACTTCATGCCAAAACTTAAATGGTAGAGCCACACCTGTGGGAACATTACTTATTTGAAAGGAACCCTCTTCATCGGTGACGGCAAAGAATGGAGCATCTCGCACAATGATGTACGATGACATCCACGGATGTGCTTTACAGTCGACAGTAAACGGTTTGCTTTCCTGATAGACCGGTTTGTAAGTTACCGATGCACTCGGCCCAATTTGCATATTAGCCGATGTTAGACCAGCTAGGTTTGCATTGTGCCCCACCGTATCACTGTTCTTGATTTCTAATACTTGATTAGTTCGCATCGCATAAATACGCGACAAGAATATACATGATTTTTGATCGAAAGCCAGATCGCCATCTAGATCCGCCCCCGCAGCTGCTAGGTAATCTGCGTGCTCCCATTTAGGATCGCCAGTGGCAAATGGACCGTCATAGTACAGCAAGCCCCATTGTAATCCGCCACTATTAACGACGACGCGCATATTGGGCTCAGTACTGCAAACACTCGTGTCTTTGTTGACGCTGTAGGCAGTGAACTTACTCGTATCCACATTGCCCTTAACAATTATCTTTCCCGTAATTTTTCCGAACCCAGTAGGCTCCGGTATCTGCACTGCCGTTGCCGCTCCACCGGCAGCATCGGCAACGAATGCATCTGCTACTTCAGTGATATCAGCCGTAGAACCACTACTGATTCTATCGGGCACGCTACGCGTGCAACCGACCGCTAGCGTGAGCAGTAGCAGCAATAAGACTATGGCATTTTTAGCTATTCTAATCATGGTCATGCTTTTCATCGCAAATCTATTAATTCTATTTTTCACTCTTATTTAAACTTATCTGCACCAATCACTACGTCACCCAAGTCCGTCGTTTTGCCATCTTCAATTTTAATTTTGACTCGACCACGAACCCATTCCACGGCAGTGCCATCACGAGTTACCTGTTGAATGTAACCCGCTTTTTCTTGCCAAAACTGGAATTCAAATTCACCCGCTGGAACGTTCTTAATCTCAACAGCACCGTCTTTGTTACTGACGCCGATATAAGGGTTGTCACGAACAACCATCCATCCCGACATCCAAGGGTGGATGCTACAACTAATTTTTGACGGCAACCGTTCTTCCATTGTGAACGAATGAAAGAGTGTCGCGCCGGAGGGAAGGATCGGATTAATGCCTTTATTAAAAAACGTATCAACTTTCACATTGTGTCCCACCGTATCACTATTCTTCAGGGCAATTTTACGTTTGTGCCAAATCACAGACACATGCGGTTCAAAACGACATTTTGAATTATCAATAAAAATTGGCTTGTCGATCAACTCATTATACGACGGATGAATTTTTGCCGGTACTTGGTCACGGTAAAACACGATGACATTGGCAATGCCTTTATTTTCAGGATTCACGACTAAGGTTTCATCAACCAATCCAAACTTACCGCAAAACGCGGCGTCTTTATTAACTTGGATCTTAGGTGCCCCCTGGTAGTCTCCGCCATAGACGAAACGCACCTTGATGTTTCCCCAACCTTGAGCTGACAAGGTATTTGAACCCACGATTGAGCCAATTACCAAAACGACAGTCGCTAAGACACTTATTTTTGTTGCTCTCATTTTCGTTCTCCCTTTTCCCACTGAATTTCTAATCGTTAGTGTTCAGTCGAAATATAATCTACAACTCATCCCGAATTGCAATACTCACTTTCGTGAATTGATTTGTTTTTGTTTGTTAAGGTATCATTGGCATTAAACAACACTCTATTAATAATACGCTTGCTAGAGTCCTTCGGTTTGTTTTGCCTCGATTTTAGGCAGTTTTTCCGGTACTGCTGCCGCTTCTTGCGCTGCTGCTGCTGCTTCTGCTGCCTTGGCCGCTTTAGCCTCCGCAACCAATCCAGCAACAGATGCACGTGATTTCGCGTAGTCGTCAAAGTTCATCAACAAATCGACCAAAGCGTCGACTGTTTCGGGACTCGTACCGTGAAACAATTTCTGTGTTTGTTCAGCTCCTAAATGCGGCTTGGCTTCGTCGTAAGGCACATTTTGCGGCATAGCGGTATAAGGCAAAATACTATTTGGTCGAGCTATCCAACGCTGGACATAGCCCCCGCGGAGACGTTTGTGCACCATGCCTAAGTTCGGTGCCATTCCGCGCGCCGAACCTTCGGGCTCAAAATCACCCATTGAGTGACACTTGATGCAATAATCTTGACTGACGACAATCTGCATCGCATCTGCCAAACGGTCGCTATCACCACCATTCTCGTTCTGGTAGGCCGCGGCCGCCTCAGCCAAATGATCACCGTTGACCCGCGGATCAAATTCATAAGGATAATTTGCATTATCCCGAGCAGCGAAATAATTGACGATCTTGGTCGCTTCAGCACTGGACATATTGAACTTGGGCATGCGCAAAACAACCGCTGGTCGAATCCGATATGGTTCCAGCAAGAAATCATGGAACCACTGGTTCTGCACCTTAGTACCCTGCCCCACAAGTGGTGGTGGCACCCAGGCCCAGCTTTCAGCACCCTTGGCTTCTGGATTTACGAGACGTTCTTGCTGTGTAACAAAAGGCAACAAGTATCTAGCTAAGACACCACCGGTGGCGGCTGTACGTTGAGAAACTGTTGTTGGGGCAATCCGTGACAAATTCGAACCTGCTGCAGCAACACCACCGTTTAACACTCCATGGTCCCATAACTGGAACTGCAATTCACCCACACCTTTTAGACGGAAGGGATCCTCTAAATAATCCTCAATCGGGTCACCGAATTCAGCGTCATTTGCGGATGCTAGTCCTTCATTTCCGACTGCAGGCATGCCGTTAAACCTCGCCGTAATATTGCCACGAGCGTCCTGTTGCATGGATTCCGTCAATTCCTGTGCCGACACATCCGGCCGTAAGTATGGATATTCCTTGGAAACTTCAACATGTTGTGCTAGGACGGTCTGCAATTCAGTTTCAGACAATGTCAAATCCCATTTTTCCGGTTCAAGGACATGACACCCTGCACAATTGAACTTATCGAGCACTTGCTTGCCGTCGATCAACGCTTTCGTGCGAACACTCGGTTTGTATAAATATTTTTCACGCGGCGGCTCACTCACTAAACCCAATACGAATGTAATAATAGCTTCCCGGTCTGCGGTACTCAGTGGAAACTGAGGCATACGCAAGCGTTCGCTATATTTTTTACCGGCTGCTTTGTGGTAATCATAACTACGCGGTTCACGCAACTTTTGGTAAATGAATCCTGTGCGATTATGAGCGTCCATTTGTTCATGGTAAAAATCAGGCATGTCTGCGTCATACCGACTGGGCATGATATCTCGCTCTGCTTCAACTTCGCCATGTTCATGCCCGCTGCCACCCTCATCATCATTGGCCGCTGCGACATGGTCCATATCGTTGGAATGATCATCACGCCCAGCGTGATGTCCTTCAAGATATTGAGCAATGTGTTCAAATGCTAGCTTAGATGGATCTTTACGACCCCAATCGGCTAGGCCAGCGCCGATTGGTTTGGCATCTTCAAAACCCGGGATGTCATGGCAACCATAACAACCGTACTTAGCAAGTGCTTTGCGACCGATATAACGCAACTGCGTGTCGATATCCAACCCTGTCGCAGCGCCATCGTTTTGCAACAACCGCTCTGCCACTTTAACACCAGAGGCGTTTGCAGGAATTCCGTTTTTGGCGTAGTTCGCTGCAACTTGTCGATAGAACGAATCCTCAAGATTTTTTTGAACCAACTCAGATAGATTTGTTTGCAACGTTTCACTGGCTGTTAATTTAGCAACGGTTAATGTGTTTTCGCTAACCGTCCAGGGACCGACATCCGACAATAAAAATGCCGCAATATCTAAGGCTGGATCAACTTTAGTTTCGGTACCATCTTCATTCTTGATAATTTCAACATCGATAAACAGATCCGGCATTACGGTGCGAGCGTGATATTTTGTTGGTTGCTTGATCCAGCTATAAAGCCATTTCTGAGCATCGGCAACACCCATAAACTTAGCTCCGAGCTCCGACAGATCCGGTCCCTGCAAAAATTCATTTGGATTTCGATACGCTTCGATTCCTGCCAACGTTTCATCGTGGTGACTGTGACATGCCAAGCAACCCCGTTGTTGGAATGCAACTTTGCCACGGTCAGCATCAGCCGTTACGTCCGACCCCCATGCCAAATAATCAAACGACTGGGTATTACTCTTGAGATAATGAACCATTCCGAGCAGTTCAATTGGTTCAAATTTAGCGGCAGCTTCGTCGGCAACACTTTCAGGCAAATGGCTGTGCAAATTAAAGAACCGAGGCATACGACTACTGCTGCGGAAACTTTGCGGATTGGCAATCCAATCATAAAGAAACGCTGCGCCATTTTTGGATCCAACATATCGCAAACTAGGTCCGGGTTTTCGCAAGGAACCCGGGGCGTCAACATCAGCAAGCCCAGTCGCGATACGGCCATGTGAGTCATCCGATAGAATGCTTTCACCGACAGCATCTAGGGTATCAACATCTTGCTCAATTGCGTGCAGTAAATCATGCCGTGCGGCATCATCCTCTGGGTGAGATACCACTCGGTTTACCAACTGTTGGTCGGAGGCTGAGAGATTTGCAAATCCCGCATCAGCTTTAATTTGCAAAGCAGCTGCTGAGTAGTTGGGTTCAAGTCGCATGTCCGGACCGATTCGCTTGTCAGGGCCTTCCAAGCCATTGATTTCATGACACCCGTAACAACCAAACTTAAGAATGGTGTTATAACCGCGAACAACTTTAGGAGCAGGAGCTTCCTCAAACCGTTCGCTTGGTTCAAGTTCTGTTACGTCGTGATGACATTTCAAGCAGGTGCTTTCAATAAAACGAGCCGGATACTGTGGAAATATCCAGTGGTGATTATCAAACCAACCATGCTCATCCATCCAGCGAGAACGATCCAATGGATCATTAGGGGTATGCGATGCCCATTTAAAATCGGTGGCACTACCCTGTCCTTCGTGACAAATGGTACAACCAAACTCTTGTATCTTGTGCGGACTCAATGAACCAACAAACAAGTCCAAGCGAGGGTGACTATTGAAGGGGTGAGGTAGTCCTCGTCGCACCTCCAATACCACGCTATCGATTTCTCCTTGGGCGGCTAGTAAACGGTGTGCTACTAAATCCGGATCATACACCAAGTCACCATCAATACTGACGATAACGTCACCGATTTCGAGTCCTGGTCGAGTATCTCGAGCATGAACACTGTTCTTGATTGGGTTTGCTGGACTAGATGATTGCAATAAAGCGTCTAAGATCTGCTGGCCTGTGTAAGTTACATCGTTATCATCTGGTTCAATAACGGTGGCGTTTTTCGCTGGTGTCTGAGTCGCAACATAGGCGACTGTTACGTCATCATCATTAATCAAACCGGTCGGCGCGAATCGCATTCCAAATACATTTTCAAGAGCCTTTTGACGACCTGCTTGGGATTCTGCGGCCGTCGGTGTATCTGGGGCACCTGCTTCAGAAACAAACTCGGTAGACGCAGCGGTAACTGGCGGAATCTCTAAGCGAATTTCAATCGTTCGCTGAGCAACAAACGCTGGCTCCAAGGCCGCCCCTGGAACTGATTTTTCCATCATCTGATGACAAGTGGTACAGCGGTCAAAGCGGCGTACCATTTGGAAGTTGACACTTTGCTCCAAGTCGTCGCTCCATAAATTGTCAATTTGCAGCGGACTGTTAAATGCATCAAGGATGGGTAACTCCAACCACTTTTTGCCTAACCACTTTCCTTCCCACAACGCTGAATGACGTTCATCAATAGCAGCTTGCAAACGCACTTTTTGGGAATTGGCTGCATCAAGCAACTTTTGTTTTTCTTTGACAACCGCTTGGAATTCACCACTGAATGCTTTTAATTCTTTACGAAACTTGGCAGCTCGTTCGTACTCACCTTCTTTGGCATTCAATCCCTCTTCCGGATTATTCAGTATTTCTAGTAGCGCTTCATGAGCCGCAAGTTCTGCCAGTTCATCTCCATCACGCACTGCTAAGCCTTCGTCCGCTGCAGCTTGGTCACGGTTGGCTCGTTGGAATTTCACCTTAACAAGACGGGCATCTTCTTTTGCTTTGATCAATGCGATTTGATTGTCAATGGCCTCCGTAAGCGCAGCGCGAGCAGTAGCAGTCGATTCATTCGGCGCATTTTTCCAAGTTGCTACAGCAGATTTCATATACTCAACGTCGATAACGCCGATAACATCTTTTAAATCTTCAGCGTTAGCGGCGTCAGCCCAAAATGCTTCAATACAAGCAATCAGATCGCCGACACTTTTAAGTCCATCGGTCTTGCTTGCCGCAGCAAGGTCCAACTCCCCTTGGGCTTTAGCAATTGCCGCCACTACCCCATCAGTTTGCGTCTCTAATTGACGCCATTCTGTTATCTGAATATCGATCTCTCGAGCCTCAGCTTGATACTGCTTCCACTCGCGCGAGTGATCTTTCCAGAACAGCCAGAGCGTGGATATTAGAAGAATTACAGACGTGACGGCAAACACCACGTGTAGCTTCTTTTGATCCCAAATTGTTTGATCACCTGCAGGCATTTCTTTGTCTCCGCAATTGCGGCAGATCCTTGTCTTATTCCTATAAATCTTCACCGTGGCCACAACGGCTCAGCAGTGCTGACATCTAAAAATTAATAAAATACTCCGGTATGGATATGAAATACTTCATATCCACGGTCCAACGGGCCAACATCTTAATTGGAAGCGTTGCCATCCACAAAAAGAGGTTTGTCATAACCATAAATCTAAGCAGCCCCATCCTTCTATACAGAGGTTGGAACAATCGTTTCTCTTTCATTGCCAATAACGGCGGCAAAATCGTAAAGTAACCAATCAACCCCAAAATTCCGATAACCTCGCGTTTGAAAATAACCAACACTTTAATCAAAAACGGATCGGCGGGGTCTGGTTTGGGCAGCGGCTGGTTCAACAAATCCACCCAGAACAACTGCGAGAGGTCGACATTATTCATTGCTTGAACCTTATGGGCATCCCATGTTTCATAGAACCCAAAGAAGTTCCAATTGGGTCCACGTAAAAAGGTCCCCATCACAATCAAAGTGATCCACAGAACTAAGAATCCGAACTGGAAGGTCAAGTATGCAAATTTTCGTTCATTTATCGTGTAATAGCCGTTTCCCTTTTTGTTGAAATCGATATAGGGAATCGCCATCAGTCCAGCAACAACCATGTTGGGTAGCATCACGCCTGCCATCCACGGATCGTAATAGACCAACATTTCCTGCAAGCCCAAAAAATACCAGGGAGCCTTGGATGGGTTAGGAGTTTTCACACTACTGGCGGGTTCCTCTAGTGGTGCTTGAAGGACAATAGCCCACAACAGTAGAAACGCCGTCAATCCAACCATGCAGATTAACTCAGTGTAAACTAAGTCCGGCCAGACGAGAATTTTTTCGTTATCAATGGCTTCTAGGGGCAGTTCTCCCTGGGCAATACGACGATCGTTTTCGACTGCTTTGTAAGTTGCCAGCCAAGTAAAAAAGGCGATTAAGAAAATCAAACCAACAATCGGTACGTTATCAGGTTTCATCACAATCGCAGCGAAATCAACATCGGCGATCGAGAGCCCCATAAAAATAAGCATCAGGTTTAGCCCCAACCACGCCATGTTTGGCTTGACCCAGTGTTCGCGAGTCATAAATAGGGCAAACAAGATTGCCATCGTCCCCAGCGAATAAGTCACTGGCATCATCGCAGCATCAATCATGTTTTTGATTGATGCCGGTACAGAAACATAGGCAATCATTCCAGAGTCGCCACTGCTGACAATACCACCCATAATGACACAAACTAATCCGACAATAGACCAAGTGACTGCTAGTCGCTGCTGACCCTTGACTTTCCATTGATAAACAGCAAATAAACCATTCATCAGAGCAATCGCTAAATAGTAACTGCAGAGGAATCCACTGATACTTGCTAAGAACTCATCATAAGTAAGGTGACCATGCATGGCTGTTGTTCGCCGCCTATTTCTTGTTTACTGTTAAAATGATCTACTGACTGATCTACTGACTGGTTGTTCAACTGCTTATAAATACTAAACGTGATCTGCATTGCTGGGCCGCTACATCGGACTACTAATACCGCCATCTTTACGAATTCGCCAAAAGTGAATTGCCAGCAGTAAAGCTGCTCCTAAGGGAATTGCGATACAGTGCAGAATATAAAATCGATTTAGTGTTTCTTCGCCAACAAAGCGCGCACCTAGCAATCCAAAACGCGCATCAGAGGCGTTGGTGATCATATCAACACCGCCAACGGACAACAATTGAGCCCCAGGACCTTCATAACCCAGAAATGGGGCCGCTCGGGCCATATTGGATCCCACCGTAATCGCCCAAATCGCAAGTTGATCCCACGGAAGCAGGTATCCGGTAAACGACAGCAATAAGGTGAGCAACAACAGAATAACACCTAGTACCCAATTGAATTCACGAGGAGGCTTGTAGCTACCCGTTAGAAAAACTCGGTACATATGCAACCAAACGGTGATCACCATCGCGTGGGCTCCCCAGCGATGTAATTCGCGCAGAATCCCCAAGGAGGTGACATCTCGTAGCACCAGAATATCCGAATAGGCCCATTCGATGGTTGGGCGATAGTAGAACATCAACAGAACACCGGTAACCGTTTCCACTAAGAACAGGAAGAAGGTAACGCCTCCCATACACCAAGTGTAACTCAGCGCGATTCCCTGTTTTTTCGCTGAAACGGGATGCAAGTGCAAAAAGAAGTTCGTCAACATTACGACGATTCGATTACGACGATCAACCGGCGCTGGATGACGAAAAATACTCTTCCAAATCTGGGAGTTCCGAATTATTTCACCAATGGGAGGCATCTGCTGAAAAACCTACTGTAAAACTTGCTATCAAAACACAGAAGCTATGACTCGCCTCTGCCAAAATCAGACTAAACGCTTACGTACGAATTGGGATCAGTCCACTGTCCCACTTCCTCCATAAACTTACGACTCTTATCCACCTCTATCTGGCCATCATCAGCAACGCGTATCGCGTATCGCTCTAACGGACGAGGAGCTGGACCTTCAAAATTCACTCCATCTTTATAAAATCCACTACCGTGGCAGGGACATTTAAATTTCTGTTCACCTTCTAACCAGTTTGGCGTACACCCTAGGTGCGTACAAACCGACTTCAACGCATAGATCTGTGACTCGCCCTCATATTCCCAGCGGACGACCCACACACCAAATTGCGCTTTATATTTCGCTTCCACCTGCCCTGGGGAATACCCAGCAGGAAAACCAACTTTGAATTTTGTCGGGGGTTCAGTCAATACATTGGGGAACATAAAGCGAGTTAATCCCAATGTCCACAATAAACTGGTCAAACCCATTGAAGTGAAAGCCACAGCGAGAGGCGTTCCGAGGAAGACTTTGGCAGTCGTTGCGATAAACCCGCGTCGGTCTGGCTCAACGACAGCAGCTTTTTCTTGCTTCTGCGGTAAGAAGTCTGATTTACGTGGAGCCGGCGGTACTTCTAATTTTGGCTTGGCTGGCTTCGCTGGAGTTTCCCCAGCCGCGGCCGCCTCGTCGAAACTTCGTGGGCCACGCTGGGTACCCGTGCGAGCCGCTGCTAGTACACTCGCTGTATCACGCGGCCCTACAGGGGCATCTGACTTTGCAGCAACTGCAGGTTTTGTTTTGGGAGCTGATTTGGGAGTCGCTTTCGCCTTGGCTGCCGGGTTCGTTTTTGGAGCCGGAGCAGCACCTTCGCCGCGTGCGGCTGCCAACATATCTGCGACGGACATCGCAGATGGGTCAATCTTAACAACCGGTGCTTCGTCTGTGCTGGCCTCACTAGTCTCGTCAGGTTCACCAGACTCTTCTGCTGAATCATCACTTGAGCCTGTAGACGTAGCACCACCCTCACCACGAGCAGCAGCCAGCATATCAGCCACCGACATCGATGCTGGATCAACCTTCTCCCCAACAGTTGCAGCGGGCTTTTCCTCTGTAGGCGATTGCGATTCAGTCGCCTCAACTACGTCACTAGTATCGTCTGCCGCGGGAGTTGCACTAGCACCACCATCCGCACTACGTGCTTGGGCTAGGATATCATCGATCGAGGGATCTTGTTCTGCCATGAATTCTATTGCCTTATGGCGTTCTTAAAACCTAATAAAACTAGTCGTGACTGTCGTGTAATTTGAGCAAAATTTGTATTCTATTTCCAATTAGGAAGTGTATTACATTCCGTGGTATGGAATGCCATCTAATCATGAACAACTACGGCTATTAAAATGTCACACAAACGTCTTTGCGTGACTCCGTAATCCAACATGCCTTTCCTTGCCATTCATCTCATTTAAGTAAAAAAGGGGACTTTGTGATTTTTTTCACAATTGTACAATGCAACATTGTCGTCAAATACAATTCACTTTAGAAAGTTATTAAAACATTAACTTTCCAAGCTTACTAGTACCTCGACACACACTAATAAATTACTTCTTATTATTTCCTTAGTCTATCAATCTTAATATCAAAAATGTAATACCCTAAAGGGTGGTAATTTAATATTTTAGACAAATATTTCGTTTTTTACAATTCTCATCTTAAACATCTTCAATCGGCAACTCAGGTAAGTCTAATCCACCATTAATTGTCTGTTTCGTCAGCGCTTTATCTGAGATATCGCTGCGACACCAACACCCATTCCACTGGATGCATTCCACGGCCGTATAGGCACTTGTTTTCGCCTCCGAAACTGTATTGCCAAGAGCGGTAACTCCTAGGACTCGCCCTCCACTAGTCACAATGCGATCCTTGTCAAACTGCCCTAGCGACGTGCCAGCATGAAAAACTTTGACATTTTCAACACTGTCTGCTGCTTCCAATCCGCGAATTTCATAACCAGTCTTATAACTTCCCGGATATCCTTGACTTGCGACCACCACACAACAAGCCGGTCGGGGATCCCACTGGGGCGGTTCAATTCTATCCAACTCGCCGTCAGCAACTGCCTCGAGAATATCTACTAAGTCTGATTGCAACCTCATCAACAATGGCTGGCATTCAGGGTCACCAAAGCGAACATTGTATTCCAACACTTTCATTCCGGTGGGAGTGATCATCAGGCCAGCATAAAGCACGCCCTTAAACGGTGTGCCATTTTTCTTGAGAGCATGAATCGTCGGCACCAAAACATTTTCTTCGACCCATTGCACATCTTCATCCGACACAGCAGGCGTCGGGCTATAGGCTCCCATACCTCCTGTATTAGGTCCGATATCACCATCACCCGCTGGTTTATGATCTTGAGCCGCGGGTAACGTAACAATCGTCTTACCATCGGTGATTGCCAAGATACTTGCCTCTTCACCTTCAAGTCGTTCTTCAATAATGAATTCTGCACCGGCTTCACCAAAAACTCGGTCACGCCCGATCGCTTCGATCGCATCCAGAGCATCTTGTTTCGTGTGACAAACCGTCACACCCTTACCTGCTGCCAACCCGTCAGCTTTGACCACAACATGACAAGGTCTCTCGCCGTCACCCGCAAATCGTTCCTCTAACATCTCGATCGCTAAATCCGGATCCGTAAACGCTCGGTAGTCCGCCGTCGGTACACCAGCCATTTTCAAAATTTGTTTACAAAACACTTTGGAGGCTTCTAGTTGTGCTGCCTTCTTATTAGGTCCAAACACTTTCTGTCCAGCCGCTTCAAATGTATCGACAATCCCTGCGGCCAAAGGTGCTTCGGGTCCCACAACAGTTAAACCCACTTCGTTTTCCTCAGCAAAGCGAACCATCGCGGAAAAATCATCTTGGTCTAAATTCACGTTGACCGCATCCTGATGCGTACCGGCATTTCCAGGTGAGACAAACACAGTATTCACTCGTGAGCTCTGTAGGATTTTCCAGGCCAAAGCGTGCTCGCGCCCACCACTACCAATTATCAGGACGTTCATTTGTTCACCCACATTCGTTAGGTTTCTGAGCTTCAATTACGGCCAAAACGGCCAATCGATGGCAACACGTGATATCTATGTGTCGTCAATTCATACGGGAGAATATACCTAGCAGACCAAATCGCGCAAACCCGACGCAATTTACCTTTTGTGGGGATGTAGCAATACAGGCAACTTCAATATTAAAGTCAATCATCACAATTGTGCCGGCAGTGACATTCCGATTTCACAAAAACCCCTACAACTCGTTACAATATCCGACATGAGCTATCCAGAACGTACTGACATTCCACCCAGCGTGAGCATTACGTCCCCAGTCACCATGCTTCCTGGTTTTCAAAACGCGTGGACATCGCGTCTGGCAAAACTCCATTTACATACCATCGGTGACCTGCTTTTCTTCTTGCCACGAGACTATCAATGTTTCGCTGATCGAG
>JABHUV010000277.1 GCA_018658605.1 Planctomycetaceae bacterium
ATTTCTGCTTCTCCGCAAGGTACGCGATCCGTCAGCCAATAGATCCGTTAATGCCCCCCCGATTTCATGTTCGTGATAATTTGCGCTAATTCGCAGCCTTACATATGTGACACTAGTTTACGCGCTGTAATCATCGAGGGTGTCACAAATGGCATACTCGACGGCTGCTGCGATCTTAGTGATCTCAGTTTCGGATATGCTCAGCGGCGGCATGATGACGATTGTGTCTCGTAATGGCCGCAACCAAACGCCCTCTTTGAGTACTGCCTTACATACAGCGGATCCTGTCGCCCCAAGGTTTTCAAAAGGCGTTTTGTTGTTCTTATCAGCCACGAGTTCTATGGCAACGATCAGTCCGCGTTGTCGAATATCACCGACGTGAGGATGGTCTGCTAGGGGTTTCAGTAGGTCAGCGAGCTGTTTGGTTCGTGCGTGCACATTGTTCATCGTTTGCTCGGACTCGAAGATATCTAAATTTGCAATGGCTGCGGCGGCGGCTAAAGGGTTGCCCCCGTAGGTATGCCCGTGATAAAACGTGTGAGCGGAGTCACCTAGAAACGCATTCCAGATTTCCGTTGTTGCTAAGGTCGCCGCCATTGTGATGTATCCACCAGTGAGTCCTTTGGCTAAGCACATCAGGTCGGGTTGAATATTTTCATGATTACAGGCAAACATTGCACCGGTGCGACCAAAGCCAACCGCCACTTCGTCCGCGATCAGAAGCACATCATGTTTTTGTGTGAGTTGCCGGACTCCGACCAAATACCCAGGCGGTTGCATGATCATCCCCGCAGCACCTTGCACGACAGGTTCAATAATCATCGCTGCGATACTTGAATGATGTTGTTGCAGGAGTGATTCGAGTTGGTTTAGATAATACTGAGTCGCATCTTGAGGCTGCGCAACGTCTGCAGGTAAACGATATGTATCCGGACTGTCTATGCGGAGGACATCGAACAACAACGGCTTAAACATTTCGTGGAATCGCTGCACACCGCCCACACTGACGCTGCCAAGGGTATCACCATGATAGGCGCTTCCGAGGGCGATGTATTTGGTCTTATTTGGTTGGGGATTACTTCTTTGTTGCCAATATTGAAAGGCCATCTTCATTGCTACTTCAACACTACTGGAGCCATCACCGGAGAAAAATAGATGGTTGAGATTCTCGGGTGTAATATCGACGAGACGTTTTGCTAATTGAATCGTGGTTGGATTCGACATGCCTAGTGAAGTTACATGCGCGACTTGGTCGAGTTGTTTACGAATGGCAGCGTTGATGATTGGGTGTTGATGACCGTGTACGTTACACCACAAACTGCTGACCGCATCGATAAATGTGTTACCTTGAATGTCCGTAAGAACACAACCTATGGCACTGTCGATTACGAGCGGTTCATAGTTTGACATTTGTGTGAAAGCGTGCCACACATGCTCACTGTCCCACAGTTTCAATTCGTCGATAGAAATGTCGGTCATCGGGAGGTAAGCACCTTTCTACTTGTTGCCTACGTGCTTAGAGTTTTTCAATGAGGGCCAGGCAGATTTGACGTACTTGGCCAGGATCGACATTAGAGTTTTCATTGCGTGCTTGGCCAATCAGCGCACCAACCGCTTTTTGGTTGCCGCCCTGCACATCTGCCACAATTTTAGGATTGTTGTCGACTAAGTGTTGGCACAACTCTTCAAGTTGTGACGAATCTACTTTTTCAATTCCCAGCTCAATCATGACATCGGCGGCAGATTGTCCGGATTCAATCATGGCGGCAAAAACGTCTTTGGCTTTGGAGTTGTCTAAGTCCCCACTTTGGATAAACTTCAACAGTTCACCCAATTCAGCGACCGGTAGCTTGAACTGTTCGATGGATTGTTCTTGCTCATTGAGAATACGCAGTACTTCGCCTTGCATCCAATTGCCGGCTAGACGACTGTCCTCGATCGTTGTGGTGAGAGCGAGGAAATAGTCAGCGAAGCCACGGCCTTGGTTGACGATTACGGCTGCGGTGTGAGTCGTAAGTTGGTGATCGTCGAGCAGTTGCTGACGCAAGTTGGCAGGTAAGGTGCCAATTTGTTGTTGCATCGCTTGGATTTGTTCGTCAGTAACAACAACTGGCACTAAATCCGGACAAGGAAAATATCGATAGTCACTGGATTCTTCTTTTTCACGCTGAGCTCGGGTAACTTGGGCCCCTTCGTCCCAACCTCGCGTCTGTTTGGGCATGTCACCCAACACCTGTTTGTCTTTTTGCCATAATGCATATTGTCGCTTGACCTCGAACTCGATGCCTCGTTGCACCGCGCGAAAGCTATTCATGTTTTTAATTTCGACGATCGGCGTTGCAATAGTTTCGTCGGGCGTGTCGATGTGTAGATTAACATTGGCATCACACCGCAGGGAACCTTCTTGCATGTTGCAATCGGAGACCCCGAGGTACAACAGAATCAACCGTAGTTCTTGCAGGTAAGCTTTTGCTTCGGCGGCACTACGCATGTCTGGTTCACTAACGATTTCCAGCAACGGAGTTCCCGTGCGATTCAGATCGATGCGGCTATCGGCAACTCCGGCGGCTTCGTCATGCATACTCTTTCCAGCATCTTCTTCTAAATGGGCACGCAGAATGCGGATTTGTTTGTCTGCAAATTCACCATCCTCGGAAAAAATATCGAGATGACCATGTTCACTCATCGGCAAATCAAACTGGCTCGTTTGATAACCTTTTGGTAGATCTGGATAGAAATAATTTTTGCGATCCCATTTGGTGAAATGGGGGATTGTACAGTTGAGCGCCAATGCTGTTTTCATGGAGAGTTCAAATGCATGGCGATTCATTACAGGCAAAGAACCTGGTAAGCCGAGACAGACAGGACACGTTTGGGTATTGGGTGGTTGGCCGAATGTGGTGGGGCAGCGGCAGAACAGCTTGGTATTTGTTTTTAGCTGAACGTGAACTTCGAGCCCAACGACCACCGTGTAGGGTGTGCCGTCGGTAGGTTGTGTTGCAGGTGAGGACATTAAAAATCCGGCCTCCGCTGATGCCAATCCGTCGCATTTTGAAACATATATGCGGCTCGTAAAAGCTTGTCTTCTTGGAACGGCGCTGATTGTAATTGGACACCAATAGGCAATCCGGCTTTGGTGAATCCACAGGGAATCGAAATCCCAGCGACGCCAGCTAAATTGGCCGTGACGGTGAATAGATCCTCCATGTACATCGCCATCGGGTCCGCTGTGTTTTTACCTTGCTGGAAGGCTGACCGCGCGGTAACTGGTCCGATCAACAGGTCAACATCCTTAAATGCGTTGTCATAGTCCTGACGGATCAACCGTCGGACTTTGAGTGCTTTCAAATAGAAGGCGTCATAATAACCTTCGCTTAAGGCATACGTGCCGAGCATTATGCGTCGTTTCACTTCATCGCCAAAACCGGCAGCCCGACTCGAGCGGTACATGCGAGTTAATGCGTCTTCGTTAGCCGATGTTTTGTCGACCGTAGCAATGTCGGCACGATGGCCGTAATGCGCACCGTCGAATCGCGCTAGGTTACTGGATGCTTCACAAGGAGCGATAATATAGTATGTGGCGATACCATAACTTGCGTGGGGCATCTCGATTTGTTTGATGGTAGCGCCGAGCGATTCGTATACTCGAATGGCCTCTTCAATACTTGATTTAATCTCTGTATCAAGTCCCTCACCATAATGTTCAGCGACGACACCTAGTGTCAAACCGGATAGTGGTTGAGTAACATTGTCCGCATAGCCATCTACCGTGACGTCAGCGGATGTTGAGTCATGTGAATCGTGCCCTGCGAGGACTTGCAACAACAACGCGGCATCTTCTACGTTACCAGTCATTGGCCCAATTTGATCAAGGCTGCTGGCAAATGCGACGAGTCCATAGCGACTGACACGACCATAGCTTGGCTTAAGCCCGACGATGCCACACAAGGCAGCTGGTTGCCGAATGGAACCGCCCGTGTCTGACCCGAGTGCCAACGGTGCAAAGTCTGCGGCGATACAGGCCGCTGAACCCCCACTGCTACCTCCTGGAATACATTGCAGATCCCAGGGGTTATTGGTGACTTGAATTGCCGAGTTCTCTGTTGAACTCCCCATCGCGAATTCGTCCATGTTGGTGCGACCGATGAGTACAGCGTCGGCAGTTTTTAGTTTAGCAACGACAGTGGCATCATAGGGTGGTATAAAACCGTTGAGAATTTTCGAGGCACATGTTGTGGGTACGCCTTGGCTACAGAGATTGTCTTTAACTGCGACGGGGATACCGGCGAGTTCACCGAGCGGTTCTCCGGCAGCACGACGTGTGTCTACTTGTTGAGCGGCATCAAGTGCTTGTTGTTCATCGAGATGTACAAACGCTTTAACTGCTGATTCACGTGATTTGATTTGTTTGAGGTACGCTGTGGTAAGTTCCACGCTAGTCAATTCTCCCGTACGCAGCATCTCGCGTTGTTGAGTCGCTGATTTTGAGATAATGGACATGACGGACCTATGACTAACTAGCGAAAGAGAAGCTTATTTGAATTTTTTCTGGGAGGGTATGGTGGTAAAGATTCCAATGCAAACGATATGCCTTGCTTATTTTAGAGTACGGCAGGTACTCTAAAACATTCCTCATCCCGTTGCGGGGCGTTTTGTAGAGCTGCATCTCGACTTAAACAGTCCTCGACAACGTCGTCGGCTAGGACATTGGTAATGTCCAGCGTATGTGCTAACGGCGCGACGTCGTCTGTGTTAATTTCATCGAGCTGATGAACGTACTGGATGATCTGGCTGAGATGCTCCGTCATGCTATTGAGTTCATCGTCGGTTAGTTGCAGACGTGCAAGTAAAGAGACTTTTTCAACATCGTCGCGTGTTAGTGCCATGTTACGTTGCCCTAATCTAGGAAGATGTTCAAGCAAGATGTCCCAGATGTTTTGAGTTGAGCAGACGGTTGCTTAGCCCCGTTTACTTCTAAGCTTAAACAAATGGTTTGGTAACAACCGCTTTGCGTATGTTACCACTGCGAATACATTGTGTACAAACTTTCATGCGGCGACTGCTGCCATCTTCTTGGGCGACACGGATGCGCTGCAGATTTGGTTTGAATTTTCGTCGCGTGATTCCGGTGATTTTAGTACCAACACCACCAAGGTATTTAGCTTTACCACGGGTCTCGACAGAATTTCCAATCTGTGCTTGTTTGTTGCA
>JABHUV010000151.1 GCA_018658605.1 Planctomycetaceae bacterium
ACCAGTTTGCGTGTAGCGAAACGCCGAGCCGGGCAGTTGACGTTCCAGAATCAATCCCGCATAGTGAACGGGAGCACCGAGGTTAGCCGCAAAGACTAGCCGGTCGGGAGTTTCGGCTGCCGCCGCCATGATTTCGGATAATGTCTGATACGGCGAGTCATCACGGACAGCAATGATCAATCGTGTTTTTCCAGTCGCCGCAATTGGCTCGAAGGATTCCGCACCGTAGGACACCTTGCCGGAAGATTGCGCCGTAAGAAGCGCCTCATGCAAGATCATCATGGTGTAACCGTCTGGGTCTGCCTTGCGTGCTCGCCCACTGCCAATGGTCGCTCCCGCGCCACCAATGTTTTGAATGACTAATTCCTGGCCCAGTAACTTATGATGCGACGCTGCATGTTGAATCATTCGCGCAAATACATCGCTCTCACCACCAGCATTGAATGGCACAATCACTGTAATGGGCTTGAGTGGATAAGCACTTTCAGATTCATTCGTCGGATTTGAACGCAGATTTAAAACAAACACAGTGCCTGAAATAATCCAAATCGCAACGCGGGCAACTGCCCACGGTCTCAATCGTCGCAAGGTATTACCCGCTGCTGAACCAGTCTGACTTGCCATCGAATGCCTTATATCTAATTCATTACTGCACAACGTCTACCACTAAAAAAACACGCGTTCTGCTGTGCCGCGTAAAAGTAAATCTTTATCACCCACTGACAAAAAGTCTGCTTGTTTGATGAGGTCGATCGACGGAGCGTATTCGTGTCCTTCAACGACTTGGAATGGACCATCGCTGGCCCACATCAATCGCTCTGGCCCAAAAGCATCCAAGCATCGCTTGATCATCGGCAACAAATCTTTGTAGGGAGCCTGCTTCTTACCCAGTGCGTAGTATGCTGAAATCTTAACGGACACGTTTCGATATTTTGCCAAGGCACAAAGCTGATCCAAGTCCGCTTTGCGAATTTCACCATCTATTCCAACGCGACCAAAATGGTCGATGACGACGGGCGTATCCGGATGCTGTTCGCACATTGCACCAACGCTTGGCAAATGCTCGACGTCTATTAAGGGACACATCGCTAAGCCATGTTTCGCTCCAGCTTGCCACATCGCTTTCATGCCATCGCCGCTAAGCCATTGATTGGCAGGTCGACCCTTTGGCTGAATTCTAAAGCCCCGCACACCGTGACGCGCTTGCTTGAGCATATTCCGCACCGGTTGGTTTGTTTCATCAACGATGCCGACCCCACCGAATACACCACTAAATTTTTTCATCATATCGAGCATGTAACTGTTGTCGAACTTGTAGAAACTCATTTGAATCAGCACAATCCGAGTGACCCCTGTGGGGCGACAATGGGCAAAGAGTTGCTCTGGTGTAAAACTAACCGGGTTGATGTCTGATTTTTTATAGCCTTCGGCCAATGGATATCGTTGCGTATCCGGAGTCCAAACGTGAACATGAGCGTCGATAAATTCTGGCGGTTTAGATTCAGCAAACACTGGATTTCCTAGGCTCGTGGTAACTGGCAATGCCGTAGACAAACACGATGTGGCTATAAACTCGCGGCGATTAAACAAAGACACAACGATTCTCCTGTAGGGTAGCTCAACTATTTTTTCGGTCATATTTCGGTAATATCTACCATCCGATATCTTACACCATCGGTAACTCAGAAATCAAACCACTAACCATCAACGGCTGCGCAAATGCCCTTGAATCTCAGTGCTAACTAATACTGTTCGTGCCGACGACGGACTTGTTCCATTCAAACCCAAGCATGAGGCAATTAATACCCGAACCAATACCGAGCAAGGCTAATATATCACCGGTTTCAATTTTGTTTTCTTTAGCGGCGATAGCCCAAGTCACCGGTAAGGCGGCGGAACCAGTGTTGCCTAACCATGGAAATGTAATAAAGTCCATTTCAGGTGGCAAACCTAGCGATTTTAACATCAGCTTGCGATGACCAGAGCCGACTTGATGGCAGATCGTTTTATCAATGTCAGAGCGCGCCCAGTTTGACTCAGCGAGAAAACGATCGAACGTCCTTACTCCTGTTTCGATACCTCGAGCCATTAACGCCTCTGAGTCTGTGTGCATAAAAGGCTTCATGTTGTCAGCGACAGCTTCATCTTTGCCACTTTGACACAAGTTATGGTGTTGCGTATTGGCATGTGCGGTGGCCGTGCACAGGCGATTTCCGGTCGAACTGTTGGCTTCATTGGTGAGTAGGATTGCCGAGCTTGCTGAGCCAATTGTCAGCGAGGCAACGGCCATTTTGATCGTTTTACGTGTCCAATGCGAACCATTGTTGAGAGATTCAATCGTGTTTTCAACCAAGGGTCGGCTATCTTCGGTCCCCACGACTAGGGCTGCGTCCATTTGTCCCAGTTCGATTGCATTAGCGGCCGAGATGATACCGTTGAGTTGACCCAAACACGCATTGGAAACATCGTAAATCGTGCATTCCGCTGGCAATCCCAAGCCATGATGCACTCGACAAGCAGTGGCCGGTTCTAAGTGATCTCGGCAAACGCTACCATGAATTAACATGCCGATTTTATTGACGTCGAAATCAGCTGCTACAATAGCTTGCTGCCCACTTTCAATGCTCTTATCCCCCGGTAACGTTCCCGTCCGCCAAAACCTGCGTTCCGTAATCCCGGTCATCAACTCTAAGCGCCCAGCAGGAAGATTGAGCCGTTGGTACACAGGGGCCAGTCGTTGCTCTAAGTCAACTGTAGTCAATACTTGCTCGGGCAACGTGTACCCTAGTGATTCGACAAAGACGTTGTTGTATTGCATGGGCTAGTTGATTGATGAACAGAACTAATTTTGGGACGTTCGCCCTACGAGACGCTAATACCGACTGACGCAATTTACCATTGCTGTTGGTAATTCGTATAGTAGGGATGTATTGCAAAATTGTGTCGCTTGATTTGGTGAGTTTTGATCAAATTTACTTTGCTAGATTTAGTAGTCAGTCGCTACGCCAGTACCAGATGTAGTGGTTGATATGTTTTTTTCAAATTTTTCTCGTCAGGGGTTTGATATTTTTGCTGGAACTTGTCACAATTCCATCTTCTTGCTTCCCACAAGGATATTCAGGTATTGCATTAACCGTTTAAGGAGAAAACAGAACGGTCACCGAAAAGGATTTCGCTCCCGGACGAGGTACAAGTTTTTGTATGCGGGGGAGAAGCTGAAACGGAATGCAATTTGCCTTGATCTCGAAGTCAATGATTGACTTAAGCGAACGGATTCGTAGTAACAGTCTTTGTGTCAGTTACATGAGATTAACGACAAAAGTGTTCTGGGCAACACCTGAAGTAATAAGCAATCATTCAAAAGGATTTGTTTGCATTTCTATTCTTTCTTGAAGCAATGCCTATTCAGTTTCATTTGTGGCAAGACCCTAAACTCTTGCAGTTTACCTAGTCACAACAATATCTCGTACTTTGCCGGGCCGTTCTGCTTCTCTCTTTAAACATCTTAAGCTTCCAACGCATATTGCACTGGAGACTTGAGTATCTGAAAGGGATTACAGATGCAGAAGAAACCACTTATTGGACTCAACTTAGACTTCAAATCGAAAACGCGCGACACCGCGGCATACTATTTTCTTGCCGCAGGTTACGTCGACGGAATTCTCCGCGGAGGGGGCATTCCTGTGATCGTACCAATTATGGACGATGAAGATGATATCGCGGCCGCATTGCAAAACCTAGATGGTTTTATCCTTGTAGGCGGACTCGACCTAGATCCTCACCGTGACGGTTTCATGCGACACACGTCGTGTAGAATCATGAGCGCAGAACGCGAACTTTTCGATCGCATCCTCTGTCGTCAGATCTGCGACAAACGCCTCAACGTTTTCGGCATTGGAGTTGGCATGCAATTGTTAAACCTAACCATGGGTGGCAATCTTCACCTACATATCCCAGAAGCGTTACCTAACGCCGTGCCGCATCGAGATCCTTTGTGTCTTGATCACCGCCATGGCTTGGACATTACCCCGGGTTCCTTGCTCGAACGCATTTATGGTGATGGCGAAATCCGTGTCAACAGCAACCACCATATGTCCGTGGATGACGTTGCACCGGGATTCAATATTACGGCTCGCTGCCCGGACGGAGTGATCGAGGGGATTGAAGCAGATGCAGAAGATTGGGTTGCCATTGGCACACAATTCCACCCAGAGGCCCCTTCGGCAACCGCCATGGACTTCCGCATCATTGAAGAGTTCATCGAAGACGTAAAGGCAATCAAAGCTACCGGCACTCGAATCGCTGAAGTCATCGCTGCGGCGTAAGTACATCACGGTCGAGCAGTAATCCCACCACAACGGCACTTGTGTAGTCTGGCGTCCCCATCGATGCCAGACTACACAGTGTTAAGTGGCTCGGTTACAGATTTTTTGCTGTGCAAGAACAGTTGCCGTTTAAGAATTATCTGCAACTATCCAATTTTGGCAGCGGTGATAATTGATATTATTTCGTAATCCTACAGCAATTTTCGCAATACCGTTTGCAAAATACCGCCGTTACGGTAGTAGTCCATTTCAACTGGTGTATCGATACGGACGGCCGTTACAAACTCAACAACACTGCCGTCTTCTCTCGCGGCCTTTACGGTTAACTGCGAAAGGGGTTGGAGCGAATCATCCAGTCCGACGACTTCGAATACTTCCTCACCGGTCAGACCTAAACTCTGATGCGTCTGCCCTCCCGTTAACTCCAACGGCAAGACCCCCATCATCACCAAGTTACTACGGTGAATTCGTTCATAACTTGCTGCGATAACCGCTCGGATGCCCAGCAATTGAGTCCCCTTTGCTGCCCAATCACGACTACTTCCGGTGCCGTATTCAGTACCAGCTAAAACAACCAATGGGACCCCATCGTTTTGGTATTTCATCGACGCGTCATAAATGGACATGCCTTCACCCGAAGGTAAATGACGAGTCACTCCGCCTTCGGTACCTGGGGCCAATTTGTTGCGTATACGAATATTAGCAAACGTCCCGCGTAACATCACACGGTCATTTCCACGCCTAGAACCATAGCTATTAAAATCTACTTGCTCCACGCCTTGCTCCAACAAGAAACTCCCCGCGGGACTGTCTTTGGCAATTGCACCGGCCGGCGAAATATGATCGGTTGTCGTACTATCACCCAAGAACGCCAGTACGCGAGCACCAGTAATCGGTTCAATTGATTGTACTTCTACCGGCAAACCCACCATGAACGGGGGTTCTTGGATATACGAAGATTCATCGTTCCATGCGTAAATGTCACTATCACTGCATTCGATCGCATTCCATTTCTCATTGGAATCAAACGCATTTCCATAACGTTTCTTGAACATTTCGCTATCAACCGCGTTATCTAAAATTTCCTGCACCTCTTCAGCGCTGGGCCAAATATCTTTCAAAAACACCTCGTTACCTTCGTTATCAACACCCAATGCTTGAGTATGGAAATCAAACCTAGTCGTTCCTGCTAACGCATACGCGACAACCAACGGCGGGCTAGCCAAGTAGTTTGCCTTCACGTCTTGGTTCACGCGGCCTTCAAAATTCCGATTTCCTGACAAGACCGAACAGGCAACAAGGTTTCCCGCGTCGATAGCTGCAGACACGGGTGCTGGCAATGGTCCACTATTGCCAATACAAGTGGTGCAACCATAGCCAACAACATTGAAGCCAAGTTGGTTTAATGAATCACTCAGCCCCGCCTTATCCAAATAGTCCGTTACAACTCGAGACCCCGGAGCAAGGCTGGTTTTCACATGAGACTGCACTTGCAGGCCTTTGGCTGCAGCCTTTTGAGCTACTAAGCCAGCAGCGACCATAACCGATGGATTGCTTGTGTTTGTACAACTGGTGATCGCAGCGATCACGACCGCGCCATGAGTCAATTCTACGTCACCACTGTCCAAAGCGGCAACTGCCGAAGTTTCCAAGGCATCGCCGGACAATTCAAATCCACCTCCACTGATCGGTGTTTCCAGCACGTCACCGAATGCTTGTTTCATATCATCAAGTGCAATGCGATCTTGCGGTCGTTTTGGCCCGGCTAGTGCCGGAACAACAGTCGATAAATCTAACGTCACGTAAGACGAATAGGTTGGTGTTGGTGCGTCGGCGGCATAGAACAAGCCTTGTTCCTTCGTATAACGCTGCACGAGCTCAACGTTTTCGTCGCTACGACCAGTCTGTCGTAAATACCGCAATGTTTCGTCGTCTATTGGAAAGAACCCCATCGTAGCGCCATATTCAGGAGCCATATTTGCCAACGTCGCCCGGTCTGCCAAGCTCATATTCCTGACGCCGTCACCATAGAATTCTACAAACTTACCAACGACACCCTCTTGACGTAGTATTTCGACAACCAGTAATACTAGATCCGTGGCTGTCGCCCCCGCTGGCAATTCACCCGTCAGCTCGAATCCGACAACTTCGGGCATCAACATATAGATCGGTTGCCCGAGCATAACACCCTCCGCTTCGATACCCCCAACTCCCCAACCAACGACACCTAGGCCATTGATCATCGTGGTATGACTGTCCGTTCCGACTAGTGTATCGGGGATAGCAACTGGACCTTGCGCATCCTCCGAGTGACAAACGCCGCTGGCCAAGAATTCTAAATTGACTTGGTGGACAATGCCGACGTTGGGTGGTACAACTCGGAAATTATCGAATGCTCCTTGCCCCCAACGCAAAAATTCATATCGCTCGCTATTGCGTATGAACTCTAATTCAACATTTGCACCAAGAGCATCCAGCGAAGCAAAATTATCGACTTGAACCGAATGATCGATCACCAAGTCCACCGGAATTAACGGATTAATCTTGCGGGGATCACCACCCAGACGCTCCATCGCGGAACGCATTGCAGCAAGGTCCACAACAGCTGGCACACCAGTGAAGTCTTGTAGCACCACTCGAGCGGGCTTAAATGGAATCTCATGGTTCCCAGGATCTGACGCATTCCAATTGGCTAAACATCGCACATCTTCCTCGGTGACGACATAGCCATCGCAATTCCGTAAAACCGATTCTAACAAGACTCGAATCGAGTACGGTAGCTTGCTAACATCGCCAATGCCCTGCTCTGTCAACCTTGACAATCGGTAGATGCCAATTTCGCCATTACCGCTATCGAAATTGTCGCGTGTATTGAAAGGATCAAAAGTAGTAACGTCACTCATATTTCTATTCTTCCGCTATGCGTTGGGAGTTCTGTGGTTATCTACTTTACAGTTTACCGTCGATCGAACATCTTTGACAGTCACCCCTTGTCGGTGGGTAAACACATCGCCCATTGAAATGATTATTTTTCATAACATGCAGTACTCCTCTGAAGTCGTCTGAGAGCCTGCTGGCCGAGCCTAACTTGTCATCCCTCACCCATGTATCGTCGCTACTCGCCGTTAGAATTCGACTTCTTGATAAAATCAAGCGTCATTTGGGGCGAGTCGAATTCCGCGTCTGGATTTAATTCACGATATAGCAAACTCGGCTGAATATCTCGATTATTTTGATACTTCCCGTTTTCATAATTCGTAATGTCACCGGTAATTTCATGATAAAAGATCTGGCAAATCTGAACTCCCGGATAGATCCTGACCGGTTGAACCGCAAACATCTCCAAAGTCCAATACCCCTTAAAGCCCACATCACCAAATCCGGCGGTCACGTGAACAAACAATCCCAAGCGGCCGATCGAAGACCGACCTTCTATCATCGGCACTAGGCCGTGAGTCTCCGTTCGCTCTACGGTACGAGCCAAGATCAACTGATTGGGAGTCAGCACCATCCCGTTCTCAGGAATCTTCAAACGCCGCACTCGATTAACTTGTCGCATGTCTAACACAACCTCCTCGTAGACCATGACTTCATCGTGCAACGTGAGATTATAGCTATTGGGATTCAAATGGTCTTCATTGAATGGATCAATCACAATCGAGTCGCCCATTCGTTTCTTGATTTCTTGACCGGAAAGAATCATTGCTGTTTAACCCTATCTATCTAAAAACTAACACTGCGTTGAACGAACTCGCCATTCAACATTTCCCCTTGAACCCCACACCCTAACTTATACCAATTCGCGGGCAAAAACGCTTCATGGAGCACTCATCGCACAAAGGTTTCCTCGCATCACATACTTTTCGACCATGATGAATCATCCGATGGGAATAATAGATCCAGTCCTTCTTGGCAACGACTTGCATCAACTCCCGTTCCACTTTTACGGCATCCGTTTCGCTCGTCAAACCTAATCGGCGGCTTATTCGACCAACGTGCGTGTCCACGACGACCCCCGAAGGAATTCCAAATTCCGTCCCCAGTAGTACATTGGCCGTCTTGCGACCGACGCCCGGTAAATCAACCAAATCATCAAGACATAGTGGGGGCTCACCATCAAATTTTCCCACTAACTGCCTGGCACACCCTCGAATATTCTTGGCCTTTGATCTGAAAAACCCAGCACTCTTTACAATCCGTTCAACCTGAGATTGAGTCGCAGTTGCCAAATCAAATGCCGTTGGATATTTTTCAAACAATGTCTTAGTCACAATATTCACACGTTCATCCGTGCATTGTGCCGAAAGAATAGTTGCAATCAACAACTGAAACGGCGAATCATAGTGCAACGCGCATTCAGCATCTGGATAGCCCTTCGCCAAATGCCGAACGATACGGCGAGCATAGTTCTTCTCTTCACGAGTAGCAGTCATTAGCATCCACGGGTAGGCAGGCACATTACAAGTTGTTAGCAGGCTATAGTGTTACGCACTGCGTCGCAGAAGGCAAACGATTTCGAGTAGAAATGCAAATAGAATAGAATAAACTTTCTTCTCGACCTCACCGCCCCGCTCAATGATCGAAAAACCGTGAACATCCTACCATCTCGTTGCGTTAAACTACCCCCGGGAAACCTTAACCACCGCCGCCCATTGACGAGATAAGTAATCTCGACATAACATAAAGCTATACGACTAATTCGTCTACGTTCACTGCTGCATACCAGATCCTGTTTTACTCAAAGCGAAATCACAAACCAACTCAAACATGTCCGATTCTCCTCCTCAAATCACGGCGCCTATCAACAGTGAAGTGGACTTGCCTCGTATTGAAAAGGCCGTTCGCGAAATCCTCATTGGTATTGGTGAAGACCCAGATCGCGATGGACTACTAGAAACTCCTGCTCGAGTTGCCCGCATGTACGCGGAAATGTTCAGTGGTCTGCGACAAGACCCACACGAACATACCGGTAAATTCTTCGAAGAGAAATATGACGAAGTTGTGCTAGTACGGGACATCAGTTTTTGCAGTATGTGCGAACATCATTTACTGCCATTCGTCGGCAAAGCACACATTGGCTACATGCCAAACGGGAAGGTGATCGGATTAAGCAAACTCGCCCGCGTCGTAGAAGTCGTCGCGCGGCGCCCTCAGGTTCAGGAACGTCTAACCGAAACAGTTGCGGATCTGTTACTAGACGCACTCGACGCTAAAGGCGTGGCCGTCATCATCGAAGCGGATCATAGCTGCATGACCATTCGTGGTGTTCGCAAACCTGGCAGCTTGACCATCACGTCAGCGATGCGAGGCATTTTCCGCAGCAACCTATCGAGTCGTTCTGAAATCATGCAACTCATCTACGGCAATCGCCGGTAAGAGGATTGTTGTGGCACTGCTCTGGGAAATACTCCAGTTTGTACTGCGGCTTAGCTTCGGTATGTCCGTGGCAATGATGCTAACGAATTCCAAAGTGGTTACGAGCGGTTTTTTTCGAGTCCACCTGTGGGTCATTATGGGGCTCAACGTCTTTGGAGTACTGGTGATCTGGACCGCTGGGGAAGAGCACGTTCCGACACAGCACAAAAGTTTGCTGACACTTGTCATCGTCAATGCGATCACAAGTTACGTCGGTGCAAGTATCTGGATTTACGAGAAAGCTCGGGCCGGCAAGATAGCCCTGCTAGTAGTCACCATCCTCTCGCTAACGACTGCCTATCGTACAACTGTTTTCCCTGAGGACCGCTCGACCTCCGAGACCATTACCGTCCTTTTAGAAATCGTCAGTTCCGGTGCATTGTTAGGCGCCGTCATGATGAGCATGCTGCTAGGACACTGGTATCTCAACACGCCAGGCATGCAACTTGACCCACTTTATAAACTACTGGCCTTTTGTCTATGGGCGTTGGCCATCCGCACTGTTATTTCAGCAACGGGATCATATTTCTATGTCGCGGCTAATGAAGTTTCTACAAGTTGGTGGATTTTTGTGTCCCTCCGCTGGATCACAGGCATCGCAGCAACACTGGTCATGGTGATATTAGCTCAACTCACATTGCGTGTACCGAATACTCAAAGCGCTACTGGAATTCTGTACGCGGCCACGGTCGTCGTGCTTGTTGGAGAACTTACTGCCCAACTGCTCTCGGAAAACGTCCTCTACCCTCTCTAATCTAACCCAACCACGCTACAATCCAATAAGGCATAAAGACATCCGCTTCCTAAGTACAGCACTAATACACCAATATCCCGATGTTACAGCCAGCCTTTACCTTTAACTATAACCAACCGCTGACCTCCCAATGAACGTTACTTTCCGCTGCCAAAACTGTGATTCGATAACGCGCGAGCCATACGAAGCAAATACCACGATTTTCACATGTCCCGCTTGCCAGACTGCTCATCAAATCCCCAGTGATGCCCTTGGGGCCGATGCAACTGGCCAAATCGTCGTCACTCGCTGCATGGTTTGCCCAGGTAAAGAACTATATTTTCGTAAACAATTCAGTCAACGACTCGGCATCACAATCATTGGACTCGGTTTCGCAGCAAGCACGGTTGCCTATTACAACCACCACTTAATGTGGGTCTATGGGATTCTGTTTTTCACGGCGGGCATCGATCTGTTATTCTATATTTTCACTGGTAATCTATTACAATGTTACAAATGCAATAGCGAGTACCGTGGTTTCGAGGAGTCGCTGGAATATGAACCATTCAACCTTGAGATCCACGAAAAATATCACCAGCAGCGTATACGACTCGAACGTGAACAGCAGGACGCCAAGTGGCTCGCCACACATGCCCCTCAAACTACTACAACCGACGAAAAACCTACCCCTTGAGTTCGCTTCCCGTTTAGCGCAGCTCCGATTACATCAATAAGGGTTTCATTATGGATCAAGAACGAGCCCGCATTCAGGAGGACCTACGTGGCGTTATCGATGGCGAGGTACGCTGCGACGACTTGTTCTTACAAATGTATTCCAGTGATGCCAGTATTTATCAAATAAAACCGCGTGCGGTTATTCGACCACGGCACGTTCAGGATGTAGTCGCTACGGTTCAATACGCTTCGGAACACGGAATCGCAATACATGCCCGCGGCGCCGGCAGTGGCCTCGCCGGAGAATCACTGGGCAGCGGACTCGTGATTGACTTCTCCCATCACATGCGACGGATCATCGGTTTTGACGGTGAATCGGTGAACGTGCAACCTGGAGTTGTGTACGCGCACCTCAATAAATACTTGAGGAAACACAATCGACTGTTCGGCCCCGACCCCAGCACCGGACAAGTCACAACAATGGGCAGCGTGTTGGCGCTTGACAACAGCGGTAGCCATTGGTTGCGTTATGGCAGTGCTCGAACGCATGTCGAAGAATTGGAGGTCGTTCTGGCTGACGGTACCGTTTTACGGTTGGGTCAAAATAACAATCATGAAACCCTGTGTGCGGTCCCTCATCGTCGAGGACTTACTCAGTTTGCCGAGACACCCACCGTGGCGAGATTAGATGATATCCAACAACGCCTCGGCACAATCCTCGCTACCCACCACGTCAATATAGCCACGCACACACCGAAGTCACTCGTGCACCGCTGCGGATACCGTTTGAGTAACCTGCGACAAGACGAGCACCTTAATCTAGCCCAATTGATTACGGGCTCAGAGGGAACATTGGCTCTGATTACAGAAGCGAAGCTGCGCACCGTTCCGCTGCCCCTACATGTTGGGGTTTTGTTGTTATTCTTCGACAAAATGGAAAAAGCAATCCAAGCTTCCGCCCATGCCGTCAACATGGATGTCAGCGCCTGTGATCTACTTGACCGGCGACTATTGATCCTCGCACGAGATACCGACCCGCGTTTCATACAGACAATCCCCAGTGACGCCGAAGCAATGCTGCTTGTGGAAGTGACTGCCGACACCCGTGCCGAAGTCCGCGAGCGATTGTCGGACATTACTGAGCAAATCCAACACTCAAAACGACTCGCCTTTGCCTCGCGAATCGCACTAGAGCACGATGAAATTTCCCAAGCTTGGTCGATCACACAAAATGTCATCCCCACACTATACCGCCTCAAGGGAAATTCTCGTGCCATCCCGTTTGTCGAGGACATCGCTGTACCTCCAGCAACGCTGACCACCGTTCTCCCACAACTTCAAGAAGTTTTACGCAAGCACCAAGTGACCGCTTCGATATTTGGGCACATCGGCCATGGACAACTACATATCCGCCCCTTCCTTGACGTAAATGACCAGAATGACATCCGCAAGCTACATGCCCTCGCCAGCGATTTGTACGAGCCGGTGATGAAAGCTCAAGGTACTATCAGCGGTGAGCATGGCGCGGGCTTAAGCCGCACATGGTTTATGCGGAAACAGTTCGGTCCCTTATACGAAACCTTTGCGGAAGTGAAGCGACTCTTCGACCCACTACACATTCTCAATCCGGGCAAAGTTATCGCCGAGATGCCGCAACCGATCCACAATAACCTCAGACCCGTGACTCACAACGAGCAAAACGCAGACGAAGTAACCGACGAGACGCCACCCGTTGGCCCCGCGCCCAACACTGTCGAACTGCAACTTGCTTGGTCACACGAAGAGCTCGCCTATGCCGCTCGTAATTGCAACGGCTGTGCGCGTTGTAGAACAGAAGACGAAAATTCGCGGATGTGTCCCATCTTCCGTTTCGCTCCCCGGGAAGAGGCTAGCCCGCGAGCGAAAGCCAATATAGTGCGTGGCATTATCACTGGACGAATGCCACTGTCGACCATCAATGAGGAACAATTCAAGCAGGTCGTAGATCTGTGCGTGAATTGCCATCAGTGCCGAATCGAATGCCCTGCCGGTGTGGATATTCCACGACTGGTTACCGAAGCCAAAGCTCAACATGTCGCCACCAACGGAATTAGTTTTTCGGACTCACTTTTCACTCGGCTTGATCGCACGGCACGCTGGGCCAGTCGATTTAGCCGATTTTACAATTACGCCATCGCCAATCGGACGATCCGCTGGATCGCTCAAAAGACCACCGGACTAGCGCAAGGGCGCAAATTGCCCGCTGTGGCAAAATCGAGTTTCCTAAAGTGGACCGAGCAACAACGATTGGATCGACCGTCGCGGGAAGATGGAGATAAAGTTGTCTATTTCACGGATATCTTTGCGACTTGGTTTGATACCAACTTAGGCAAAGCAGTCGTCAAAACACTACAACATAACGGCATCTCTGTCTACGTTCCCTCTCAGCAATTATGGTCTGCCGCCTCAGCCATTGCAGAAGGCGATGTGCAATATGCGAGGAAGGTTGCCCAAGTCAACATAGCAATTCTCGCCGATGCAATTCGCCAAGGCTACACAGTCGTAACCTCCGAACCAGCTGCCTCCATGTGCCTCACCCAAGAGTATCCCGCACTGCTAGATGACGATGATACAGAACTCGTGGCAAATCATACGCAAGATATTTGCCATTATCTTTGGAACTTGCACCGACGAGGCAGAATGGAATTAACATTTAAGCCACAAAATTATCAAGTTGGCTATCATCTGCCTTGCCACCTACGGGCGTTGCAGGACCATACACCTGGTGAGCATCTGTTGCGGATGATTCCCGGCATTCGCGTGCATCGCATCGACAAAGGTTGTTCGGGCATGGCAGGGGTTTTTGGCTTAAAATCTCAAAACTATCGTAATAGCCTTCGTAGTGGATGGGGTTTGTTGAGTACGATGCGAGATTCGGAGATTCAAGTCGGGACAACTGAATGCAGCGCCTGTAAAATACAAATGGAACAAGGCACCTCTAAGCCCACGCTACATCCACTCAAACTCCTTGCTCTGGCCTACAATATTATGCCTGAACTTGAAGAACAACTACGAGGCTCCGCGCGAGACTTAATCGTATCATGACACTTGAAATCAAACTCTTTGCCGCCGCTGCACAGGCCATCGACAACGACCACATCCGGGTCGCGTGCGAAACACCGGTGACCATCCCAGTCTTAAAACTACTGTTGCTCGAACAATATCCATCACTTGAGTCAATACTGCCCTATTGCCGCTTTGCCGTGGACCATGAATTTATCTCTGAGCAATACGCTATTACCCCAGACCATGAGCTTGCACTCATCCCACCCGTCAGCGGAGGGTGAACAGGAATCATTTTGGCCGTACATATCATACATCTTGAAATTGATACACAGCGGATGCTCGCCGCCGTCGGTAAAACCGGCGCCGGTGCGCAATTACTGTTCATCGGCACGACGCGTGACATCACTGACGGCCGAGTAACTCAATGGCTCGATTATGAAGCCTACGAACCAATGGCAGTCAAAAAACTGGAAGAATTAGAATCCACTGCTAACGAACGCTGGGATATGTGCGCCATCGAAATTGTACACCGCCTAGGAAAGGTGCTGCCGGGTGAAGCCAGCGTGGCCATCGCAGTCAGTGCTCCGCATAGAGAAGATGCCTTTGCGTGTGGCAAATGGTTAATCGATACGCTCAAACAAGACGTACCTATCTGGAAACAGGAACATTGGCTCGATGAGCAACCACAATGGATTCATCCTGTTGATCAAGCAATCGGCGAATCATGACAAAACCTCCACCACTTATCGATTCCCATGGTCGTGTTCACACGAGTTTGCGGATCAGTGTCACCGATCGCTGTAATATCCGCTGCTTTTATTGCATGCCCGCAGAAAATGTTCAATTTCGACCACGCGAAGAACTTTTGAGCTACGAAGAAATTGAACGGTTCGCCTCCGTGGCAGCTCGACTCGGTATCAACCGGTTGCGAATTACGGGCGGGGAACCTCTCGTTCGAAACAATCTTGCTGGGCTTATAGAGCGGCTATCGGCAATCGCCGGCATCGACGACATTGCGCTCACTACCAATGGTGTTCTACTCGCAGAGCAAGCGACTGAGCTTAAAAATGCTGGCTTGCAGCGTTTAAACATCAGCTTGGATACGCTCGACGATGGCGTCTTTTTCAAGCTTTCCCGTCGCCGTGGGATTGACCGAATTATTGCGGGAATTCACCATGCGAACAAATTAGGCTTCAAAAAAATCAGACTCAATGCCATCGCCATTAAGTCGATCACCGAACAAGAAATTGTGCCACTGACAAAATTCGCTCGGCAGCACGACCTCGAATTGAGATTCATTGAATTCATGCCATTAGACGCTGATGATCAGTGGCAACGTCAGCAGGTTTTGACCGGAGATGAAATCAAGGCAATTTTGGAAACGTCATTCTGCAAACTATTACCCGTCGCTCGTGACGATGGGAGTCAACCGGCGGTTGATTTCCAGTTTGCTGACGGCCAAGGCCGAATTGGGTTTATCAACCCCCTGTCGCAGCCATTTTGTCACAATTGCAATCGCATACGCATTACTGCAGAAGGTCAATTGCGAAACTGTCTTTTTTCAACAACCGAATGGGACGTGCGCGAATTATTGCGAAACAAAGCGACCGCCGCTGAACTAGAAGCGTTGATCCGTAGTTGTGTAAGTGGCAAAAATGCCGCTCACGGCATCGACTCAGATACTTTCATCAAACCGCAACGCGCTATGTACCAAATTGGTGGCTGATCTCGTTTGTGATTTGTAGCAATTAATAGCTCAGAGCTTCACTTCGCGGCGCTGCATTTCGATATCTTCCAGGCTCACGACGGGCCCCATTCCACTACCCGGGCAGTCTCGACAGGTTGCTTGCCATGCTTCCGGGGACTCAAGATTGGAATCCCAAAACGGCCAAGTACGACACTGTCTTGGCCGAGCTTCATAAACACCGCAGGAACGTTTTTCGGTGTCAAAAAAGACACAGTCACCGTTGGGGAACTCGACCAACGACCAACGTGTTCCGATGCGGCGAGTGTAGGTGTCTTGAAATTCTTCTAACGGCATTAGCATCAATTTTGCAAGTGTCGCGATCTCCACTTGATCGAGCCATACAAAACCTGGCTCCCCTGTACAGCAATCACCGCATCCGGTGCACTTAAATTGCAAGCCATCGCGATACCATTTTTCACTTACCTCAGCCATCGTGCGTTTAATCCTTTCGGTTTTGTTAAGTGTACGCGACTTTTGGACGCTGCAGTTTACTCATAAATGGAAACGCGGCAAAAAACCCATGATCGGCGATATGCCGATTATACCAATTACGTAGAATTTGACGATTACTTCAAGTTCCCGTATAGATGAATCGATAATAAGAACAAGGAGCAATACGCTTTATTCATGTCTAAACATGACCACAATGACGTGTTAAACCCTATAAATCAATGTCCCAATCCACCACAAAAAAAGATATCGCCGATGCCATCGCCAACGACCTTGGCATCACCCGAAGACAATCCAGACAGTTTGTTCAAAAGACGCTCGATGCCATTACTAATGTGTTACGTGACAAGGGACGTCTTGAACTGCGAGATTTTGGTGTCTTTGAATGTAAAACCAGGAAAGCTCGAAAAGGCAGGAACCCTAAAACCGGGGATCCGGTTGACGTACCAGAGAAACAGGTCGTAACTTTTCGGGCTGGTAAACGAATGGAACGGGCCGTGCGAGGGATAAAATAACCGCTAATGAGATAATTATTAAAACTCATATTGCGGCCAATCACGAGATTATGTACTTATAGCCAACTTGAATTCGTTTACGTAACAATTTTTCGAAATCAAGTCAACGTTTTAAAAGTATTTACACTTATTTTTCACTGATCAAACACCAATACTATTTAGGGTTCAACCAAACGTTTATCGTCTCGGGTAATGTACTCGAGAGACAGATAAAGTAGGTCGAGGAGAATTTCAATGCGACGCCTGTTTTACGCAATAGTTTTAACTGCCATTTTGAGTACTAGTATCGGTTGTATTATACCTGCCTTCTCCGGCGATCGAGCTCGACGAACCCAGCAGTTGATTTTCACTTCGGAAAATCAACGCCAGATTCTAAACTTCTGGGAACGGTTCTGGCATTTAGATCAACCAGACCACATGGCTCCTCAACGTGTTCATGGCGGAGTAATCTAACCTGCTTGCTTAGCCCCCTGGCGGCTTATGCACAATTGCTGAGAACAACCGGTTAAGCGGTTGAAGTCTATTTTTCCTGCGAAAACAACTGCTGCGCTGGATAATTGTTTTCCGATTTATACCAGCAGTATCCATTCCATGAATTGAGGAATTTGTGTTTGCCGGTTAAAGTACTGTGTAGGGGATTCAATAAACATACCTTCACTTCTTTGACTCGAAGAGATCATATCCTTGACACTCGACTCCGATACCGCTGATCTGCAAGTTCGCCTAGGCAGGCTAACGCTTCCAAATCCAATCATGGTTGCTTCCGGCACCTTTGGCTACGCCCGTGAGATGGAACAAATTGTCGATCTTTCACGCCTCGGTGGAATCGTTCCCAAAACGATCACGTCGCAGATGCGAAAAGGAAATGCTCCTTGGCGAACCATCGAGACATCCTCGGGGTTACTAAACTCAATCGGGCTCGACAACGATGGTCTCGACGCGTTTATAGAAAATCACTTGCCGTACCTTGTAAGTTTAGACGCGCCTGTAATTGTTAGTATTGCCGGAGAAAATCAAGCAGATTATGTCGGCATTGCAAAACGCTTGGATGCCTGTTTTGGCGTTGCAGCACTAGAGCTTAACATCTCCTGCCCGAATGTCGCTCATGGTGTCGATTTCGGCAGTAATCCTGAGTTGTGCGAACAAGTTGTCCGAGATGTTCGTGAACATTGTGCCTTGCCAATCCTAACCAAGCTTACGCCAAACGTCACAAACATAGTTGAACTCGCTACTGCCGCTGCGGCAGGTGGTACCGACGCAGTCTGCCTAACCAACACCTTGTTAGGGATGGCTGTCGACTGGAGAAAACAACGACCGATGCTTGGCAATAATGTCGGGGGATTGAGCGGTCCAGCTATCAAGCCTGTATCATTGCGATGTGTATACCAAGTCGCCCAGGCGGTCGACATTCCAATTGTTGGGATCGGCGGAATTGCAAACATCAATGATTGCATGGAATTTTTCGTGGCGGGCGCCTCAGCGATACAAATTGGGACGGCTAACTATTACGACCCAACGATTACGATGAAGATACTAGACGCACTACCAGCCGCAGTCGCTGAACTCGGGGCCCACAAATTCGACGACATTCCAGGTACGATCAAGCCGAATTAGTTTTAAGAAACCCACCAAAACACCGTAACTTAAATACGACTAAAGAAGAATCCATAAAGGGACATCATGCGAGTACTGTCGGGCATCCAACCAACCGGCCGATTTCACTGGGGGAATTACTTCGGCGCTATTCGGCAATATATCCAACTGCAGCACGAGGACGAAGCGTTTTATTTTATCGCCAACCTACATGCATTAACAACGATTCGCGATGCTCAACAACTCAACCAACTTACGCTCGATGCCGCTCTTGATCTGCTAGCACTCGGGCTCGACCCTGAAGCAGCAACGTTATTCCTGCAATCAGACATCCCTGAGATATCTGAGTTGACTTGGATTTTAATGACCGGCACACCCATGGGATTACTTGAACGCTGTCATGCGTTCAAGGAAAAGAAATCGCGCGGCGTCGCCGCAGACGCTGGACTATTCACTTACCCTGTGCTCATGGCCGCAGATATTTTGGGGTACGATTCCAATTGTGTTCCTGTTGGGCAGGACCAAGTACAGCATATTGAGGTTGCCCGCGATATTGCTCGTAGTTTCAACCATCACTACGGCGACTGTTTCGTGCAACCTGAAGCCAGAATTCTAGATTCGTCCGCGAAGGTGCCCGGAACCGATGGCGAAAAGATGTCAAAGAGCTACGACAATATCATTCCCGTTTTCGAACAAGAAACCGCTCTCAAAAAACAAATAATGCGTATCTCCACGGATTCACGTGCGATGGAAGAAGCCAAGGATCCGGAGACGGACCACCTATATCAACTCTTTTGCCTCTTTGGTAAGGGGGAGCAGCAACAAGAAATGGCCGCCATGTATCGCCAAGGTGGATTTGGTTATGGTGATGTCAAAAAAAAGATCGCTGCAGCCGCTGAGTCCTATTTCGGCCCCGCTCGCGAACGCCGTGAAAAGTTGATCCAAGATCCTGATTTTGTCCGAGACGTCCTTACCGCCGGTGCGGCGAAAGCTCGATTGAAAGCAGCGGAAGTACTTGATCGAGTTCAACATGCGACGGGGTTAGTGCGATGAATGTGCTTGGACTAGGAACTGACATTATCGAGTGCCTGCGTATTGCAAAGATGATCGAGAAACATGGCGAGCTTTTTTTGCAGCGTGTTTACACGCAACATGAAGTGGGTTATTGCAGCAGTCGCAAGGCCGCCAACCAACACTACGCTGGTCGCTGGGC
>JABHUV010000168.1 GCA_018658605.1 Planctomycetaceae bacterium
CGCTGGTTTTGGCGGTGCATCATGTCCATCATTAAAAAAATTCCTGAATGGAAATTCAAACGTATGAAAATGTGAATTCAAGCCTGTTTTTCACATATATGGGCGGTCATTCGCATGCAAAATTCCTTAGAAATCTATACTGTAAACGCCGATACTACTTATATACGCATATAATAGTAATTGAAGTACCTTTCCAACCAAACCAAGTTTACATCATCTTATGGCCACTGGTTCTATCTCAACAAATGCTAGCACGGACACCGCAGCAGACACGGTACAAATCACCGATGTCTTGTCCGCAAATTGTCGACGGTTGAAATTAACCGAAGTAGGCATCGCCGCCAGTCGCTTTGCTCTCGTTGCTACCGGACTACTACTGTTAGCATTTGTCATCGACCATTGGGCTTATCTGATTCACACTTCCGCGTCGCTCGGATCGTTCGGACGCTGGATGTTTTTCTTGGCACTTGTAATCGCATTTCCCATCGTACTTACCAAGCAGACCGTGCAACATGTCCGCCGTAGATTCAACCCTTTATTCGCTGCACAGCAAATCGAAATAGACTCTCCGGAAATCAAGAACAGCATTAGTAATTTTTGGCAACTGCGAACACCTTCCACTCATGTCCACCCCTCGATTCAACAAGCAATGGCAGCGCGGGCCAACCTTGACCTGACCGATGACCGGATTCAGGATGGAATCGACCATCGGTCTCTTTCACAATGGGGCTACGCGGGGCTCGCTGTTTTGGCACTGACCACAATTTATTTCGCTTGGATGCCACAGCCATCAATGCAAACAATCCATCGCATTTTAATTCCATGGGATTCGATTGCTCGACCGTCTGAGATAACCATCAGTAATATTCTCCCCGGAGATATTGAAGCCCAATATGGTGATGCAGTACAAATCACAGCGGAAGTGGACGGTCTGGATGATGATGATCCCGTTCGTTTGTTTTATCGCGCTGCCAACGGCAGCTCTACCGGACAACATATTTTGATGACTCCCCGTTCGGGCACCTCCATCTTTACCGCAACGATGGCCGACAATGAGCTTGGAATCCAACAGTCAATGCTATATTGGATTGTCGCTGGCGAACCGACTAAGCGAACGGCTCAGTCCGAAATATTCCAAATCACCGCAGTCGCTGCACCCCACATTCAAATCCAATCCATCCAATACGCTTATCCTGCCTACACCCAACTGCCACCAACAGTCGTGACCGACCGATTTAATATCGATGCGGTTGAAGGAACAGAACTCACCATCAAAGCAGAATCTAACCAAGTGATTGAAACTGCGTCTCTTTATCTGTTCCGACCCAACGTAGTTGAACCAACAAAACGCCACGCGTCTCATATACAAAAAAAATCCTGTGAATTCCAGCTAACCTTAAAACTACTCGATGATCAATTAACTCCGGAGTTTTCACATTTTGAAATTGTGTTTTCAACCGCCGAGGGTAAAACTGCCTCTGAACCGATTCGCTACGGCATTCAAGTCCAAGCCGACATTGCACCGGAGATTACCATTGAATCACCCACTGCGGATGAATTTAAAGACGGCCCACTCCAGCTCCCACTAAACCAAAATCTAAAAATCCAGTTTCAAGCCCATGACCCTGATTACGGACTCGAACAAATTGATTTCGTAATTCAGCATGGCGATCAACAACCGATAACTAAATCGTTGTTTCATCACGCTCTGGGTAGTGAGGACGTTATCCAAAAAAATGTGGTTTTCAATCCTCAAGCATTGAACATTCCCGTGGGTAGCCGAGTCATCCTTTTTTCCAATGCTACTGACAACCGTCGGATTTCAGCGCGACCAGAACCCAATGTCAGTTCGTCGGAACATCTGGTTATCCACATAGTCGAACCTGATAAAAGTGGAAATTCCTCTGAAACCACGAACAATAGTGGTAACGGCGACAGCGAACAAGCTGACAATCCTGACCAGCCAAATCCTCCCGACCAAAACGACCCTCAGTCCGATGATATGCCGGAGGACAGCGACGACAACCAAGGGGAATCAACTACCGGCCAAGATGGTACAGGTGGAGGCGAAGGTTCAGAGGGTAACGCATCCAAGGGCGAGGTTGGAGGCAGCGGTGACGGGCAACAAACCGATAAGCCGCAAAATTCTAATGGCGACCAAAATGGTCCTAAACCCGACGCCCAAGGCGATATGGGTAAGCCCAGCGAAAACCCAAAAACTGGTGACCCGTCTTCCGATCCCAGTGAAGATGTTGGCGAATCTAAGCCGAACAAAGGTGAACCAACTGAGGAAAACATGAACGACCCAACAAATGGTAACACCGGGGACCAAGGTAATCCGAACGAACAACAGAATCAGGGTGATCTAGACACCGGCAATGATACTGAAGTTGGCACTGGTGACAGTTCCTCAGGTACACCAACAGGCGAACAGGGCGATCAGTCCAATCAAAACAACAACCCTACACAAGAAACGCAGGGAGCGAAAAACGAAGACCTGCATGACGGTGAAATTTTCGAACGCACATTGAAACACATGCGGGAAAATCAAGTTTCCCAAAATAATAAGCAACCCATGAACCCTCAGACGGACGATGGTGCGAATTCGGACAGCACACAAATTCAAAGAAACCCCCAAGAATCTCAATCACCTACTGATGCAGGTGACCCCAATAACAATCCAAATAATCAGCGGCCACCTACAGAGCAAGAAAACAACACCCCCAATGGTCAGGAAACTCCCATGGAAGGAGGACAAGGGGAAACAACGGATGTTGATTCCAATTCTACCAACCCTACAGAAACATCTGAGAATTCAGCTTCATCTCAAAGCAACGCAAATAATGCTTCCACTGATCCAGCCACCGGCACCGGCGGATCCGGTACATCTGCAAAGACACTTGGCGAAACGGATGGCCCCGAAGAATCCACAGACGGATCTCAGCAACAAGATAACACCGGACAACAAACATCCAACGAATTCGCTGAAATCGATGGGTCCACAGGAACAGGTCAAGAAAGTGAAATCGATGGCGGGCCACTTAATGACCCCAACAATAGGCTTGAACAATCAAAAATGGACAGGACGCTTACGGAACAAGAATTGGCAAATTTACAGTACACTCGCAAAGCAACCGACTTGGCACTGCAATACTTAAAAGACAAACAGCACGACCCCGATCAGCAACTCCTTGATGATCTAGGGATCACCGCCGAACAAATGCGAGAAATGGTCGCTCGTTATGAAAAACTCAAAAAAGACAACACTCCGCAAGGAAAACAAACTTTAGACGAATCGTTACGAGCACTTGGTTTACGAACTTCTAAAAACCAGACGCCTCGCACGGTAAACGTGCAGTCTGAAAATGTAACCGGTGTTCGTAACATGGGTGTTGTGTCGGGACTACCCACTGATCTCCGCCAAAAATTTCGCTCGTTTCGTAAAGGCACAAACGTGTCGGACGAGTAAAGGTAGGCGACTCGTAAAACATTTGCGTGTTGTCAGGATCGCTCTCTCAAGACCGTTAGTTTTTAACGGTTAGCTAAGATTAGTTGGCTTTGATCTACACAATATTTAGTAGTAATTTGACTAGGCTTCAGCAGATAAACTCTCACTGCTTGAAATTACAAATAATTTAGCCTGTCCGCTGTGTCTGTAGGTCGCAGGAGGATGTAAACTTAAATATATTACAAATTCATTAAATTTTGGTAGTTTCCCCACAGCCCGACCACTCGCCCTTTCATTCAATTTTTCAGCAACATGCCCAATAGTCAAACACGGTATTTAGTTCCTTTTGATCCCAAAAAATTGATACACCGATTTACGGATGTGTTAATTATTGGTGGTGGATTAGCTGGCCTGCGGGCGGCCAATGCGGTCGCAGCGGAAAATCAGGTAATATTAGTTACCAAAGAACAACTGCAACAATCCAACAGCAACTATGCTCAGGGCGGAATTGCCAGTGTCACGCACCCCGACGACCATTTTGACAACCACGTGCGAGACACGCTGACAGCTGGTGGTGACTTATGCAACCGCGACGTTGTCGAGATGGTCATTCGCGAAGCGCCGCAACGAGTCGCTGAATTGGTGAGTTGGGGAACTTACTTCGATCAAAGCGATGGCAATCCGTTATTAGGTCGGGAAGGTGGACATAGTCATCATCGCATTCTTCATGCACTCGGAGATGCCACTGGTAAAGAAATCATCCGCGCAATGATTCAATGGACGCAAAAACAGAGCAACATTCAAATAAGTGAAAATGCGTTTACCATCGACTTACTAACTCACAATAACTCATGCCATGGCGCTTTGATATGGGAAAACAATCAACTGACTATGGTCTGGGCCAAGCAGACCATTCTCTGCACCGGTGGCTGCGGACAGCTTTATCGCGAGTCAACCAACCCCCAAGTTGCAACTGCCGATGGGCACGCCATGGCATATCGCGCGGGAGCTGAATTGGCCGATATGGAGTTCATGCAATTCCACCCAACTGTTTTATATATCGCTGGCAGTAGTCGCAGCTTAATTACCGAAGCAATGCGTGGTGAAGGTGCCCATTTGATTGACCAAGATGGATACCGCTTTATGCAGGAATATGACGACCGTGGTGAATTAGCACCGCGTGATATCGTATCCCACGCAATCGTTTGTCAAATGAGCAAAAAACGACATCCCTGTGTTTATCTAGATTTATCACATCTTGATGCGGATGCTGTCTTAGAACGATTTCCTGGGATTGCTGAATCATGCAGGCAATTCGGCATCGATATTACCACAGATAAAATTCCAGTCCGCCCGGGTGCACACTATATGATCGGTGGCGTCACTGTCGATCAACACGGGCAAACCAGCTTGGATGGATTATGGGCAGCGGGTGAAGTTACCAGCAGTGGACTCCACGGGGCCAATCGCTTGGCATCAAACAGCCTGCTGGAAAGCCTTGTCTATGGCGCTCATGCAGGCGCCGGGGCTTCACAACTCGCGGATCAAATGTTGCAACACTATGAAGTGCTGCCGATTCATAATGCCCAAGTCGAAGCCAATCACGAATCATTGGACGTTGCCGATATCACTAATTCTCTAAAGAGCCTGATGTGGCATAGTGCTGGCGTATTACGAAATGCTACGGATTTAGAAGATGCCCGAGTGACCATAAAACAATGGGAAAATTACGTGTTAGCAGCACAAATGCCTGACAAAACTGGCTGGGAACTACAAAACATGCTTACTGTCGCCCGTACAATGGTACAATCGGCTCTTACCAGAACAGAATCTCGTGGCGTACATTTAAGAGTAGATTTCCCTGAAACTGATAATACCCACTGGAATCAACATATTCAAACTGCTCGAAATATCTAAAATCTACAATCTAGCTGAGAATTGAGAACCGTTTCCTCTCCGCAGACGTATTGAGACTTCGGCAGTTGCCTGTTTTAATAGGATAGATAGCAAACCTTCAGTCACTGTACATTTCAACTAAGTAGCACTGTTTTTCAACAAGAATAACCAATGACCGCAGAATCAACGACAATCGATGAAACAGCCGATCCCGGCTTAACCGAAAAAGCACCCGCCGAGTCCACGGCAACAGAAAACACAGATGCGGCCACAACCCAAACCGCAGCTAATCCAAACACTACGATGATTGAGGCCATCGGGCTTTCGAAGTTTTACGGTGAATTCGCAGCTTCACGCAATGTGAACTTCAAAATCAATCAAGGGGAAGTTGTCGCCTTTCTAGGGCCCAATGGTGCCGGCAAAAGCACCACGATGAAACTCCTCACAGGCTTCCTTGCTCCATCTGAGGGTATCGCCAAAATAGCGGGCCACAATATGTCCAGCCAACGAATCCAAGGACTTCGGAAACTTGGATACCTTCCAGAAAACGGGCCGTTGTATCTGGACATGACTCCCCATTCCTTGCTGAGCTTTTTTGCGGATGCTCGAGGCATGTCACGTAGTCGACGCAATGACCGAATTGAAGCGGTTGTCGACCTTTGTGATTTAAGCAGTGTTATTTATAAAGCCATTGCAAAACTATCCAAAGGATATCGCCAACGTGTTGGTATGGCTCAAGCGTTACTGCACGAACCCGACGTATTAATTATGGATGAACCGACTGCCGGCTTAGATCCAAATCAAATCCAAGAAGTTCGCAACACAATGAGTCGTCTTGGAAAAGATCGTACGATTCTATTGTCAACACATATCATGCAGGAAGTCGAAGCAATGGCCAGTCGCGTCATTATGATTAACGAAGGCGAACTTGTTTACGACGGTGCCATGTCCTCCTTGGCCGAAGACGGTGAAACACTCGATCAAGCCTTCCGGCGGTTGACTATTGCTGCCGATCGGATTTAACTCCTCGCAGCGTGTTTATAGATTGATTTAGCTTACTTCGTTAGGCATTCAATCACAGGCCCAAATCAAGCTTCATCAAAACATTTACAAACAACTAGACCACTACACCAATACCACAAGAATAAAAGAACTATGGAAACCACCGGTACAAATCTATTTTTAGCATTGTTTGATCTTCTGTTTCGCGATTTACTAATCGTCGTGGTACTCGCAGCAGTCATCGTGCCACTATATTTCACGCGAACTGCTGCGATCGCTGTCGTCCGTCGCAACTTCAAGGGCTACTTTAGCAATCCTACAGGCTATGTTTTTCTCTGCGTGTTTGTACTGTTTACTTCCTTCGCTGCATTTTGGCCTCATCAGTTTTTTAATGCAAACCTCGCTAACCTCAATCAACTCAATCAGTTCCTTCCACTGATTATGCTCATTTATATTCCGGCCATTACGATGAGCATTTGGTCAGAAGAAAAACGCGAAAAAACGGATGAATTACTGCTGACACTACCAGCGCACGATTTCGACATCGTGATTGGTAAGTTTCTAGCAGCCGCATTGATTTTCACAGTCTCCTTGCTATTCTCGCAAATCTCGAACTTCCTCGTGTTAGCCTCTCTGGCACGCACTCCTGCGACTTATATCGTCGATCTAGACACCGGACTTCTCACCACAAACTACTTTGGTTATTGGTTAATCGGGCTTTCCATGCTGTCGCTAGGAATGGTCGCTTCATTTTTAACTCGCAACGCAACCATCGCCTTTGTGTTCGGTCTCGCATTTAACATTCCACTTGTCGCCGCTGCATCTGCTGATGTCATTGCACAATCATCACAAATTGCGCAAATCATTTCGCGCTGGGGCATCTACTCGCAATTCGATGATTTTCAGCGGGGGATACTTAGCCTGTCCTCCACGATGTACTTCTGCATGATCATTTCCATCGGTCTGTACTTATGTATGGTCCTCATCGGAAAACGACATTGGTCCGGTGGTAAAGATGGCGCCTCATTATGGTGGCACTACTTAATTCGAACCGTGGCCTTAGTAGTCGCTATGCTGTCGCTCACGATTGTATTTGATCAACGTGACTTAGTACGATTGGATACCACACGCGGCAAAGTCAGTTCCCTGTCGGATGACTCACGAAAACTCATTGCCGACCTTGACCCAGAGCACCCTGTCTACATCGAAGCTTTCATTAGTAGCGAGGTGACCAAGGAGTATGTCAAAACGCGTTATGACTTAATATCGATGCTCAAAGAATTCGGTAGTCATGAAGACATCCACCTCACCATACTCGATACCCTTGAACCATTTAACGAAGCCGTCGCTACCGCAGAAGAAAATCATGCCATTCCATTATTAACCGTGTCCGGCTCCAGTGGCAGTCAACAAATTATCATGGGGGCTGTATTCCGCAGTGGGCTGCAAAAAGTGGTTGTGCCGTTTTTTGAATATGGAATTCCCGTGGAGTACGAACTTGCTCGTAGTATTGCAACCGTGGCTAAAGGCAAGCGAAAAACCATTGGTGTGATCGATACCGATGCAAATATCTTGGGAGGCTTTAGCTTTGCCGGCGGCCAACCCAGCCGTATTCCACAACAAGCAATCGTAACGGAATTGCAAAAACAATATCAAATGGAAAACGTCGATGCTACTCAAGAAATCTCTGGTGATGACTACGATATGCTGTTCATCGCTCAACCCTCGTCACTCGAAGAAGAACAGTTAACTAACGTCATTCGTGCCTTGCAAGCGGGTATCCCAGCAGTCGTTTTTGAAGACCCTCGGCCAGAAACGATGCAAGTCCCCGGCACTGGGGAACCACGTCCACCTGCTGGTGGTGGTGGCATGATGGGCATGGGCGGCGGACAACCTCAGCCCAAATGTAATCTAGCACGGTTGTGGGATATTCTTGGAATCCAAATCCCTGGTGCCCTGTCACGCACCAATCCCGGTTTGTACGAGCCCAATCTAGTATGGCAATCCGACAATCCTTACCCGCTGCTAAAATATAGAGGCATCCTTGATACTTGGGTCTTTACCACAAAACTCGATCCGGAACACGCAATCACCTCCGGTTTACAGGAACTACTGTTACCCGTCCCCGGCGCCATTGAAATCGATGAAACCAAAAGCCATCTGGATGTCACCCCACTGGTAACTTCGTCCAATCGCGATGCTGGAACCGTTAAATCTGCGGATTATATGATAGAAATGCAAGCACTGTCTCGAGGTGATCGTGGGGCCCTAGAACGCATCAAACAATTACAGGCTGACGGTGACGGAGGCAGTAATAACCTCGCTGTCTATATCGAAGGCGAACCTGTGGGCGCAGTAGCCAGTGAAGAAGGTGGTGAAAAACCTATTATGAAGGTCGTCTATATTGCCGACGTGGATGTCATGTTCAATGCATTCTTATCAATCCGTGCCAGACCTGCAGCACTACAGGATGTGACGTATAAGTTTGAAAACGTCACGTTTCTGCTAAACGTGGTTGACTACTTAGCTGAGGAGTTGGACTACATCGCCATCCGTAAACGAAAACTGCGCCACAGCACGTTGAAAACAGTCGAACACCAAGTTGCGATCGAACAGGGTTTGCAAACAGATGCTATCTCCAAATCACATAAGCTAACCAATAGTAAAATTGAAACTATGGAAGAAGAACTCGAAAAGGAAATTGAGGCGTTTCAAGAAGAAGTTGTTAAATTACAAGACCCTGCGAGCACCGAACGACCTGACCCAGGCATGGTGCGAGCAAAGTTGATTAATCTTTCAAGTCGACAGCAAGAAAACCAACGCAAGGTTCAAGTAACTCGTATTCAAGAAGAGCGAAATCGTGATAAACAAATTGCGACCATTAAACGAGAAAGTGAAAGTAAACTAGCCGCTCTTCGCAATCGCTACAAATTTTACGCTGTGCTTATTCCACCCATACCTCCGCTATTGATTGCAATCATTGTGTTTTTTGTCCGTCGTATTCGTGAACGCAAAGGGGTTGCTAGTGCACGATTGCGGTAACCAAAGACGACATTCAGCATTTTAGAATTCCTTAGTAAACAACATCACTTGAACTTTCAATTATTAAAGTATCGATAATCATGAACAATCTTGTCCAAACCATTATCTACGTTTTACTCGCAACCGTCGCAGTTGTTGCCGCCGTTATTACAGGAACCGCGAACACCAGTGGTGGTGACCATGACCAACTTAAAATAGCGCGGGAAGAAATAGGAAAGGACGTCTTCACAGACTTCACAGCTGATAATGCGGTCGAGTTAGAAATCACGACGTATGATGAAGAAGCCGCTCGACTGAAGTCCTTTTCCGTAAAAAGAGATGATCTCGGACAATGGGTCATTCCATCACACAATAATTATCCCGCTGATGCGGAAGAGCAAATGTCGGCTGCCGCGACTGCATTTAACGCACTCAAAATCGCCGACCTAATCGGCACAGAAACATCACTGCACACAGAGTTCGCCGTGATCGAACCCAATTCCGATACACTCGAAATTTCCAACACCGGTGTTGGAACACTGATCACCGTGCGTGATGACCAAGGTAACGAATACTCGTTAATCGTCGGTAATTCGGTCTCTGTCGGAAACGAAGCTGGCGCGGATCCACGAATGCAGAAATTGTTCTATGCAGCCCGGCGACCGACCGACGAAATCACGTTCACCATTGATCTGAATATGGATGTCTTTGAGACTGATTTCTCCAAATGGATTGAGAATAATCTATTAGATATTAACGGTTTAGATCTGGCCACCATCGACATTAATGACTACGCGATTTATCAAACACAACAAGGACCAACTCTTGCACCGCGGTCCAATTCCAGTCTCTCACTCGATGAGACCGATAACATCTGGCAACTAAACTCAATGTTGCAATACAGTGATCAATCCTCCGAACCCTCTGTGATTACACTGACTGACGATGAGGAATTGAACAGCGAACGTATCGACACACTGAAAACGGCATTGGAGAACCTTGAAATTGACGATGTCGCCCGCAAGCCAGAATTTTTACGACCTGATCTGCGAGCGTCCAATGAATCATTATCCACACCCGGCGTGATTTCCGCGCTCGGCCAACTCGGACTCTATGGAGATCCCAGGACCGAAAAAGATGGCTTAATGGAACTCAAAAGTGCCAACGGTGAAATTCATATCTCACTGAAAACAGGCGTAAAATACATATTGAGATTTGGCGAAGTCGACACTAAGACAGCAGGCGATGAAACGGTTAAACGATTCTTGTTTGTAACCACTCGATTAGATGAAGCGATAATACCCAAGCCAGAACTTTCTCCATTGCCTGAAGGACCAGCAAACCCAGCAGCCGCTGAAAAGAAAGACGAAGAAGCTGCCACCAAACCTGAAACTCCAGCTCAAGAAGAAGGCTGTCAGGATGAACCAATGGCGACAACAGAAACGCCCGCGGCAGCCGTGGATAACACTCCGCCGCCAGAGGGCGAGCCTGTAGAAAAACCTGCTGAAGCACCTACCGCAACGGAAAAAGAAGACGAAAGCAAACCTGATTTAGCACCCGTGCAACTGACGCCGGAACAACTAAAAGAACTCCGCGATCAAATCACTAAAGAGAACAATCGCAAAATGCAAGAGTACCAAGATAAATTAGATTCGGCTCGGAATCGAGTTCGTGAACTCAACGAGCGATTTGAAAAATGGTACTATCTGATCGATGAAAAGGTCTACAATCAAATTCATCTATCTAATACAGATTTAATCACAGCTAAAAAATCAACGCTCGAAGATATCAAAGGACTCGACGAAGGTGGTTTAGACGCACCCGGCCTGCCAGGACTTCCTGGTATCCCTGGATTGCCAAGCCCAACAACTCCTAAACCTTAGTCGAATACTGTTTGCCATCTGCCTCTGGTTCGTTGATTTGACATAATAAAAAATGATCGTGTTAAATGTCTCAAACCAATCACAACTTGCAATCGGCAACTCGTTCAGAAATCGAGCAGCATCAACTGCAAAGGCTAAACCATCTGTTGGCTGAAATCTTGCCGACAAATAATTTCTACCATGAGAAATTGGGCACTGACGAATTACAACTCAACGATTTATCCGAACTTGCCAAGTTACCCTTTACGACGAAGTCTGAATTAATCTCCGATAATACAGAGAGTAACTCCGCAGTCAACCTTTCCTACGCTGCCGAGCAATATGTGCGGTTCCATCGTACTTCAGGCACAACTGGGTCGCCACTGGTCATCTTAGATACTGCCACCGACTGGCAATGGTGGATCGACACATGGCAATACGTGCTGGATGCGGCCAGCATTACAGAGCTAGATCGAGCATTCTTAGCATTTTCGTTCGGCCCTTTCATTGGATTTTGGTCTGCTCATGATGCGATCGTCGCTCGGGGCGCTATGTCCATTCCGGGAGGTGGCCTAAGGTCATTAGCAAGATTGGAATTAATCGAGTCCAGCGGTGCCACACTACTTTTCTCAACGCCCACCTACGCATTACATCTGGTCGAAGTTGCCAAAAATCAAGGCATTAATTTACGTGACAATAACGTCACAAAAATTATTGTCGCAGGTGAGCCTGGTGGTTCTGTTGAGGCGATCCGCGCACGAATTGAAGAAGCTTGGGGTGCGACTCTGTTTGATCATGTCGGAGCATCCGAGATTGGACCATGGGGTTTCACTAGCGTAGATAGAACTGGCATTCATGTATGTGAAGCAGAGTTCATTGCTGAGTTTATAAGCGTCGAAACGAACTTACCAGCAAAGACTGGAGAATTAAGTGAACTTGTCCTAACGACACTCGGCAGATTTGGGTGTCCTGTTATTCGATATCGAACCGGAGATCGCGTCATTCACGAATTCCAAAAAACGAATAGCTTTGTTCATCTTGCAGGTGGAGTACTCGGACGGGCCGATGACATGTTAGTCATCCGCGGCGTTAATATATTCCCCGCTGGCTTAGATGAAATCATGCGTAGTTTTAATGACGTTGTCGAATACCGTATTACAGCGACTCGTATCGGCGAACTCGATCAACTCAGAATCGAAGTTGAACATACGACAAATGACGCTCAAAGAATTGCTGATACGATTGAAACTTGTTTAGGTCTACATGTCCCAGTTACCTGTGTCGCCGCAAATTCACTGCCCCGATTCGAAGGAAAAGCCAAACGGTTCATCGATCTCCGTGGTGAATCCACGAATTAGCATATTTTCGTTTTCTGGGACTAATCAACCTTTCAAATAATCTTTCCAATTATCATGACAACACCCCATCCCAGTTTATCGAAGGCTCTCATTGACCATTGCCGCTCGCAATTTCCAGCACTGGCTCGACGGCAAAACGGGCACGAGGCAATCTACCTCGACGGCCCCGCGGGAACTCAAGTTCCTCAATCGGTCATCGACGCAATTTCACACTATTATTCCACCTGCAATGCAAACCACGGAGGATTGTTTGCAACAAGCCGCGAAAGTGACGCGCTGGTAGCAGAGGCTCACCAAGCCCTAGTAGATTTCGTAGGTGGTAATGATCCGGATGAAATTATATTCGGTGCAAATATGACAACCATCACCTTCGCCTTTTCTCGAGCACTTTCTCAACAATGGCAATCCGGAGATAACATTGTCGTCACGCAGCTTGATCATGACGCCAATGTCTCTACGTGGGCACTAGCCGCCCGAGACCGAGGAGTTGAAGTACGCTTTGCTCAAATCAACCCTGCCGATTGTACTCTAGATGTAGCCGATCTCAAAAGCAAAATAGACCAACGCACTCAATTAGTCGCGGTCGGCCTTGCCTCTAATGCATCCGGGTCAATCAATCCAGTTGCAGAAATCTGTCAATACGCACGGCAATACGACGCATTGTCCTTTATTGATGCTGTTCACTATGCCCCGCATCGGCTAATCGATGTCCAAGAAATCGGTTGTGACACGCTTGCCTGTTCAACCTATAAGTTTTTCGGACCACATATCGGAGTTCTCTGGGGGAAGAAATCACTACTAACAGAACTACAGCCATACAAAGTAGAACCTGCAGCAGATAATACACCAGACAAATGGATGACTGGAACACAAAATTTCGCCTGCTTATGTGGTGCTCGATCCGCCGTTGATTACATCGCCAACATTGGGCACAATGTTGCTGACGACGGGTCGCTATCACGACGAACTGCTCTACAAATCGCGTATAACGCTATCGAAGATTATGAGAATACATTATGCCAACAACTATTGGCGGGATTAGAGAACATAGCGGCGAGTAGCGGCATTACGATCCATGGCATATCAACCAATGGCGACTTAGAAAATCGGGTACCCACTGTTTCTATCTCGCATCCGAGCTGGACATCCACACAACTTGCTCAAGCCCTCGGTGATCATGAAATCTATACTTGGCATGGGAATTATTACGCTCTGCAATTAACCCAAGCACTGCAACTTGAACCTGAGGGCATGCTAAGATTGGGACTCGTACATTACAATACAGCACAAGAAGTTGAACGCTTATTATTAACGCTGTCCTCCATCCTCAAAGGCGAACCACCCTCATGAGCAACTCGCCTAGCGAATATCCTACCGCGTTGGGGTTAACCTCCGATGCCCATTTGCGTATTACCTGGAGTGATGATAGTGAATCGCAAATTGCCTTTGCTGTATTACGCAAACACTGTCCATGTGCTCATTGCCGAGTTGCCGTTCGAAAACCAAAACCTGCGGAACTATTACCAGTGATCAGCGCCGCCGAAGCGCAACCCTTAATCATCGAATCCATGAAGCCACTCGGTAATTATGCCTATGTCATCGCCTTTAGTGACGGTCACGATAGTGGCATCTATGAATTCACCCTATTGCGAGAACTTGGACAAGCATCGACGGCGTCCTAAGGATATTTGCAGCTCACCTTGGGCTAATTAACACCGACAATACTGCATTGCAACTCTAGAAAAAACCGCTTCACTCATGACAGACCAACCCACCACAGGCTCACGCCTCGTCATTTTCCTTGTCGTCTTTATCGACCTACTTGGATTTGGACTTGTGCTTCCCTTATTACCCGTCTATGCCAAGGCCTATAGTCAAGACGAAACGGGAATCCAACTTGGCATGTTGATGGCAAGCTTTTCAATCATGCAGTTTTTGTTTGCCCCGTTCTGGGGAAAATTATCCGACCGTTATGGCCGCCGACCGATCTTGATGGTCGGTTTGTTGGGATCGGTCGTGTTCTATTCTTTGTTTGGATTTGCTACCACGCTCACTGACCCAGAACTTACGCTAGTACTACTTTTCGTAACTCGTATCGGGGCAGGAATTTCGGGAGCAACCATTTCCACCGCTCAGGCCTATATCGCCGACACAACAACACCCGAAACTCGTAGCAAAGGTATGGCGCTGATCGGCATGGCATTTGGCGCTGGATTCACGTTCGGGCCACTACTTGGCATGATTGCCCTCATTGGCCGAGAGGATACACCTGGTCCCTGGCCAGGGTATGTTGCCGCTATTCTTTCCGCATTTGCCCTTTGCCTTGCCATCTTTAAACTTCCAGAATCACGCACGATCGACAGTGCTTCAGCTACGCGTAAGCGATTTGACTTGCTAGCTTTTAAGACGGCAATAGGCATCCCCTCAATTGGCTTGATTCTGCTAGCAAGTTTCGTCTGTATATTCTCATTTGCAAACTTTGAAACGACTTTGTCTTTGTTAATCAAAGGTAACAACAACAAAATAACCGCGGCGCCATTCCATTTTTCAAACGTCAAAATCTGCGCTACCTATTCATTTATAGGTGTCATGCTTTCATTGGTGCAAGGTGGCGTTGTACGACGAGTTTCGGGTCGTCTTAAGGACGCCACAATGGCCACGGGGGGGGCGATGTTACAAATCATTGGGTTTGCCATAATGCTGCTTGCTATGAATCTCGCCAATGATAGGATTCTGTTTGTCGCACTTGGCATTGTGACCACTGGATTTGCCTTCATGCAACCTTCCCTGTTGGCCTTACTATCACGACGAAGCAATCCAGAACAACAAGGCGTTATTATGGGCGTGGGGCAAAGCGTCAGTTCACTAGCCCGTATTATCGGGTCAGGAATCGGCATCCCCCTGCTCACTATTCATCTAAACCTACCCTACTTCGTCGCCATTGGATTAATGACATGTGGAGTTTTGGTCATCATCTGTGCCGGACGCACCGGACACGACTATCGTGATTCACCTCAGCTTCGCACAAGCGAGTAAATTATTGGGTAAACTAATAGAAACCATTCCTTCACAACATCCAAAGGATTTCACGTTATGCGGTGCTTTGCTTTATTCATGATTGCCTTATTCTTTAGTCAACCAGCACACAGCCAAGAATGGACGCGCTTTCATGGTCCTAATGGCCAAGGTGTTGCGAAGTTAAAAACATTTGTATCAACATGGTCTGAAAAAGAGACACTCTTTAAAGTCGCACTACCTGGAATCGGTCATTCGTCACCAGTGATCTGGGGTGAAAAAGTGTTCTTGCTCAGTGCGGACCCCACGACCGCCGAACGTCACATTTTGTGTCTCGATGCCGCTACGGGAAAAATACAATGGCAGCGTAATTTCAAATCAACAACTCATAAGCTACATTCCAGATCCAGCTATGCATCGAGCACTCCGACCGTCGACAAAGACCTCGTATACTTCGCTTGGTCAGATCCCCAACACACCTATGTCAAAGCGTTTTCTCATAATGGTGATGAAGTTTGGACACGTGATTTAGGTACATGGTCGAGCCAACATGGTTTTGGCACTTCACCAATCATTTATAAAGACATGCTGTTCCTAAATGCTTCACAAGCCTCAATGAAACTGCCGGAGGGGATTGAGCCCGGCGATAGCTTTGTCTATGCCTTAGATAAAAACACTGGTGAGCAGCGTTGGAAAACGCCACGTGGCAGCGCCTCAGCCAGTTATAGCGTTCCTGCGATATACTCTGGCAAAAACGGAGGTGAGCTGATATGTACCAACACCACTGATGGCATGTATAGCCTCAACCCGTTTACGGGGAAACAGAATTGGGGCATCATTGCCTTCAATATGCGAACCGTTTCCTCACCCGTTTTTGCGAACGATCTCATCTTAGGTTCCACGGGATCCGGTGGCGGTGGCAATTCCGTGGTCGCAGTTGAACCTGGCGTCAAACCAACAATTCGCTTCAAACTCGAACGCGCCGCACCCTACGTACCAACTTCCGTCATTAAAGATAATTTATTGTTTTGCTTTTACGATAAAGGCATTCTATCTTGCATCGATCTAAAGTCTGGAGAGACTTTGTACCAACAGAGGCTGGATTGTGCTTTTTCTGGTTCGCCAATTCGCGTTGGTGATAAGCTCTATTGCATCGATGAAGAAGGGGTCGTTCATGTCATTGCGGCGAAGCAAGAATTCAAAATGTTGGGGAAAAATCCATTAGGTGAAGCAAGCCGCAGTGTTCCTGCAGTATCCGGCGGTCGTATGTATTTTCGCACCTATTCGCACCTTATCTGTGTTGGCGCTAAAAAGAGCTAAATCAACGTGACTGCTCCTCAATATGAGTTTTCGATCGATGTCGGTGGTACATTCACCGATTGCATTGAACACTCGTCATCAACCATTAAACGTCACAAACTGTTAAGCTCTAGCCGTACACTAGGCAAAATCGAATCACTCGCGGCCGAGACTATCCGCGACCCTCTCCGAGTTAACGATCCGGTCGGGTTTTGGGTTGGAACTCAGTTGTCTGTTATCGCTGGTGACACCAGACGAACCATTATTGCCTCGGACTCGACTGGTAGACTCACACTCAACTCTCCACTGCCAACCTCGATGAGCGGGCAGTCTTATGAAATTCGGACTGAATTGTCAGCGCCCATTATTGGGATTCATCACGTATTAGGTATTCCTCTTAACGAATCACTCCCGCCTATCAATCTACGACTCGGCACCACGCGTGGTACCAATGCGCTGTTAACTCGCACCGGATCCAAAACCGCACTCGTAACAACACTCGGATTCAAAGACCTACTTGAAATCGGAAACCAAAACCGGCCTAAGTTATTTGAATTAAACATACAAAAAACCATTCCGCTAATCACGACTTCCATTGAGATAAGTTAACGCATCGACACGTATGGCAATATTTTACAATCCATCGATCCAGATCAAGTACGGCTTCAGCTAGCTAAGTTATTTGCCGAGGGAATTGAGTCGCTGGCCGTTTGTTTACTCAATAGTTTTGTTAATCCAGAACACGAACGAGTGATCGCTAAAATCGCCAATGAATTTCCGTTCGCATCGGTCTCTATTTCATCCCGTGTAAGTCCTCTCATAAAGATGGTTCCCCGCGCAGATACGACCGTACTTGACGCTTATTTGAATCCTGTGCTAAACCACTATCTCGAACAACTTCGAACAAACCTTCATCTTGATTCTAAGGTGCGTTTACTGACTTCCGCTGGTGGTCTCATCGCAGCAGATCTATTCAGTGGCAAAGATAGCATTCTCTCCGGACCAGCGGGTGGTGTTGTTGGATTTAGTCAAGCTGCTAAAAGGGCGGGATACCAGCAGGCGATCGGATTTGACATGGGCGGTACCAGTACCGACGTATCACGGTTTGAGGGAACTTATGAATACGAATATGAAACGATAAAGTCTGGTGTTCGAATTGTCACTCCCACAATGGCTATTGAGACGGTTGCAGCTGGCGGAGGATCGATCTGCAGTTTTGATGGAATAAAACTAACCGTTGGTCCCGGCAGCGCTGGTGCAGATCCCGGTCCCGCCTGTTACGGGAAACAAGGACCATTGACGGTCACGGATTTAAATTTAATCCTAGGAAAACTACCCGTCGCTGAATTCCCTATCCCGCTTGATAAAGATGCGGCGCTGGACAAGTTAAAAGAATTGCGCAATACCATCGAACTTGAAACGTGCTCCCAGCATGACCCCATCGAACTTGCCGAAGGGTATTTAGAAATCGCAAATACCAATATGGCCCAAGCAATCCGCACTGTTTCAATCGCTCGGGGATACGCACCCGAACAGTATCTATTAGTTAGTTTTGGAGGGGCTGGGTCTCAACATGCCTGTAGCATCGCTGATTCACTAGGCATGAAAACCATTCTAATTCATCCAGAAGCAGGAATACTCTCCGCCGTCGGAATCGGACACGCGGAAATAACTCATCAATGCCAAAAAGGAATATATGAAACACTCAATGACGAGTTGCTCAACGATATTTCCAATTCGATACAGGAATTGGCAAGCCAAGCAATTAAAACAGTCAACGAAGCTGATCATTTGGAGCACCGTATCGAAGTTACTATTAGCTGTGAAATACGTTTTGCTGGCGTTGATCAAGCGATAGTGATCCCGCTGGTAACCTACGCGGCACCCGATACGTTTACAAATATCCTCTCAGCAAACGACCTCATTTCTCAGTTTCATATTCGGCACAAACAACGATATGGATATACGCATCCACATAAATCACTGGAATTAGCAACTATCCGCATTACCGCCTGTGGCAAATCACCGCTACCTAACATGCCATCGAACAAAGTAGCGCCCGTTGCAGTTAATCCTATTGAGTTACAACGAGTTCGATTTGACGGACACTGGATCGATACACCACTGTTTCGCCGCGTTGACTTACCAGTAGGAGCGGTCGTCACAGGACCCGCGATAATCAGTGATTCACATTGCACGACGGTCGTAAATCCCAACTGGATCGCAACACAATTGAACCAAGGAGATTTGTTACTAGAGTCTCAAGTAAGTCCGAATAGCTCGCAAATTGTGTCGATGGCACCGGAAACAGATATAGAACCCAACCCGATTCAACTTGAAATATTCAACAATCATTTTGCTGCCATCGCCAAACAAATGGGCATCACATTGCAGAATACTTCCAGCAGTGTCAATGTCCGTGAAAGACTCGATTTTTCATGTGCTATCTTCACATCCAATGGCGAACTAGTCGTCAACGCTCCACACATACCTGTGCATTTAGGGGCCATGGGCGAGACGGTGCGAGCAATCATTGCAGAGCAACTTGATAACTCCGAGGGCATTCACGCCGGAGACGTATTTATTACAAACGATCCGTACCGAGGAGGATCTCATTTACCGGATATAACAGTGGTCACACCAGTGTTCAATGATGATGAATTATTGTTTTTTACTGCAAGCCGCGCGCATCACAGCGAGATTGGTGGTATTACACCAGGTTCTATGCCACCGTTTTCAACAACTCTGGCTGAAGAGGGAGTGTTAATCCGCTCGTTTAAGCTGCTAACCGCTGGTCAGTCACACGAAGATGAATTACTACAAATTCTCGGCAACCATCCATTTCCGTCACGCACACCAGAGGTAAATTTGGTGGACATTCGCGCACAAGTTGCAGCAAACCAACAAGGTGTCAATGATCTACAGCAACTGCTAGACGCTACTGGTCAACAACGCGTTTTAGCGTATATGCAATTCATACAAAATGCGGCTGAATTGAAAACGCGGCAAGCCATTGGAATCTTGGCCAATGGAGTGTATAGCCATTTGGATTTTTTAGATGAGCATGCTGCTGGTCACCATGAAGCGCAAATTAAAGTCACTATTACCGTTGAATGGGACAACATCACCTTCGATTTTACGGGGACATCGGACGTGCTGCCATCGAACCTAAACGCCAATTCCGCAATTGTCACAGCCGCTGTGATGTATGTGATGCGATGCTTGATTAATGAAGATATTCCTTTGAATGCGGGAGTCTTAAAGCCTGTAAAAATATTGCTCCCTAGATGTTTTTTGAATCCCGGAAACCATGAAGACCCGCAACAATGCCCTGCCATTGTGGGTGGAAATGTCGAAACTTCTCAACGAATCGTCGACGTTCTTATTGGAGCTTTAAGCTTGGCGGCGGGAAGTCAGGGCACAATGAACAATCTTCTTTTTGGCGATGATAACTTTGGTTATTACGAGACGATTTGCGGAGGTGCCGGCGCGACGTTTGAAGGGGCGGGCGCCTCCGCTGTGCATACACATATGACCAACACACGGATTACTGACCCTGAAGTTATGGAACGAAGATATCCAGTTCGACTCGATGAATTCTCCATTCGCCGTGGATCTGGAGGAGTGGGAAAATATGCCGGCGGTGACGGTGTCATTAGACAGATCACTTTTTTAGCTCCCTTAACGGTCTCCTTGCTCTCCAGCCGACGAGGTGAGTTCACGCCGATGGGTATGGAAGGTGGCGGTAATGGCAAAGCGGGAGCAAACCTACTGAGGCGCGCGGACGGCAGCGAACAACTATTGGCGGGATGTGAACAATGTACCGTTGAAGCGGGAGACCAAATCACCATAAAAACTCCTGGCGGCGGCGCTTGGGATGTGGACTGATCGAACGTGCATCGCAGGCGGGCTGAAACATAGCTGGTACAGTCTCAAACGTCCTTCGATTACAATCCCCGCATGGAATAATGTTCACGAATTCGAGCCCCCTTGGGGCTGTAGTGTCGCTATTACCGAGTTGTGACAAACACTTCCACTTATTTCAATGCCCAAGCCTTGGCATGCTTGTCAAGTTCCGACAGCTTTAAATGTACGGTCACCACATAAGCTGCTTCACCTTTCGTCCAATGCCCGTAGGTTGTCGTGACTAGAGTATCATCAGGCAATAGCTCTAAACCAGGATACGCACAATCTGCGCCCTTGGTATTGTCCATCAAACGAATGCGGTACTGGCCTTCACGCCCTGACATAATATCAGCAAACGTGCCCACCCAAGCGACCCAATCACCTTTGGTGGGGCTAGCATGAGTCGTATCTCGGAACGTAATAAATAACCTGCCATCGGCTGTATATTTAGCAATGTGGCGATCACCCGTTAAACTTGCCGGTAACTCCTGTGGCTCACCCCACGTTTTGCCTTCATCGGTCGACTCAATCATAAACGAATTCAAACGACGGCTATTCTCGCGCAAAAACACCACAATCTTCTTACCATCAGGTGACCGCGTAAAACCAGGCTCGCATAAATGTGCAATGTCATGCGTTGCAATCACTGTCGGTGCTGACCAAGTCATACCACCATCAGATGAACGAACACTGTAAACGAAGAACTTACTTGCCTTGCCACTGCCTTTAATAAAACGACCATCGTCATGGAACAATGCAACGTAATCTCCGTTGTTCACACGAATCATACATCCCATCGCAACAATGCCCCCGTAATCCCCAATCGGCTCGAGCTGAGACCACGTTTCCCCGTTGTCTTCCGAGTAGGCCATACGGATTGGGTATAACCCCGAGAACATTATCAAACGCTTCTTGCCTTGTTTATCGACCGTTGGAAAAATAGTCGGCACTTCTTTGCTTGTTGCCCAACTTTCAGGCACTTCTAGTCGAGGTGACCAAGTCTTACCTGCATCTTCGCTCTTCTTCATGACAATGGCACCACGACCATGCCCCTTGGGGTAAACCACTATGATCGTCTTGTTATCTTCCAGCAAGACAGTTGTCGGGTGTCCCAAATACTGACCTTTCTCACGGTCTACAATCGTCTGCCGAAACGTTTGCCCAGCCAAGTCAATCGTAGGAATCGAATATCCTCGACTCTTCGGTTCAGGAGCTTTAACCAACTTATCTGCTGAAATCGAGAGTGATGAGATTTGCATCGTACTGCGCCATGGAGTGAAACCCCAAGTTTCAAAGCGACCATTTGATTCAACAGCAATCAACTTTTTGCCGTTTATCATAAATGACAGCGACTTGTCTTGTCGCTGGACAACAAAATCGATCCAGCTACCTCGCTGAAAATATTGTTTGCTAACACCTAAGCTTTTTAATCCACCACCAAACGCTGGGCCATTTAAAAAGACTTCGTTCGCATTTGCTCCTTCAAATCCAAAGAAACTGCCGTTAAAGAAAAAGCCAGCCGCAGATTTTTCTTGATCCAGCATTCGTAAACGAGCCTGAATTTTAAAGTCACCCGCTGGGATATTTACTCCCGCCACCAATCGAGTGCCCTGACCTGATCCTTGAAATACTGATACTTTATCAGGACCAACGATCGTTGTTTTCCAAGCATCTCCGGTTAGTTGAACTGCTAAAACCGAACGGACCGCCACGGAGTGTCCATCGCGCACAAGCTCTAACGATTCACTCGACCATAAATCGGAATCGAGCCCAAGCCAGCTCCATGCCACAACCACGACAGCTAGTTTACGGAAAATTGATTGTTGAAAAAGACCAAAGCGTTTTTTTGTATGATTGAACAAAGCAAACATTCTCCAATATTTACCTAATATGCATAATTTATAAAAAGTGCATTTCGCTGTTGACTGCCTATCTTGCATCGAGCACCTAGAATAAGTACCATTTCAACCTACAGCGACTTACATATTTACTATAATGTATATGGCAAGCGAATTGGTTGAATCAACCACTCGCTTGTCTAAGCTATTTATAAACGATTTTTTCAACGATTCAACCGAATTGGAAAACAGATATGCGCAGGCTGCAACTTTGCCGAACTCCCCCTAAGATCCTCGTCGCTCTATTACTGATTACGTCGTTTTGTCCAAACATTACCGCTGAGAGCATTGGTGAACCATCTGCCAAAGATCGTCAAATCACTTTGACCGTACGGATTTTGATGACCCGTCAACATCTAACAAAACATAAATTAGATGACGAGATATCCCAACGTGCATTGGTTACGTTTCTAAAAGCACTTGACCCCATGAAACTCTATTTTCTGCAGAGCGATATTGATGAGTTTGATGCCAAAAAAAACGATATCGACGACATGATTAACGACGGCAAATTAGAGTTTGCTTTCACTGTATTTGATCGCTTGATGGAGCGAATGGTGGAAAGTGTTACGGCTGCCAATCTCATGATTGATGAAAAACACGATTTCACTCTCGATGAATACCTCAGCACTGACTGGGACGATCTGACATACGCAGCCGACCGAGCAGCACTCGACGATCGCTGGCGCAAGCGGATCAAATACAATCTGCTCGTTCTCAAGGGAGATGAAACAGAAGGCGATGAAGCGCAACAACGATTGCACCGCCGCTATAACAGTTTGCTCAAACAAATGCAGCAAACCAAAAGCGACGAGTTGCTCGAGATGTTCCTCACTGCGGTCACCACCAGTTATGATCCACACACAACCTACATGTCACCGACGACTCTGGAAAACTTCGAAATCCAAATGCGGTTAAATCTTGATGGTATTGGTGCACAATTGACTCTCGAAGATGGCTACACTAACATCACCAAGATTATTCCTGGTGGAGCAGCCGATCTACAAGGTGACCTAGCCGTTAAAGATCGAATCGTGAGTGTTGGCCAAGGTGCTGATGGTGAAATGGTTGACGTTATCGACATGAAACTGAATGACGTTGTTGCCAAAATCCGAGGTAAAGCGGGTACCACTGTACGTTTAGGTATTATCCATGACGGCAGTGCTGAAACTGTCGAAGTAATCATTGTGCGAGCAAAAATTCAATTGCGCGATAGTGAAGCAAAAGGTAAAGTTATCGAACATCAACTTGGTGCAGATGGCAAAAAATACAAAGTTGGAATCATCAACTTGCCGTCCTTTTATATGGATATGGAAGCGGCTCGCAAAGGCATCAAAGATTATCGCAGTACGACCCGCGACGTGCGAGTCATTATCGATGGCTTCAAGAAAGATGGAGTCGATGCCATTGTGATGGATCTATCAACCAACGGTGGTGGTAGCTTAACCGAGGCAATCGACTTAACCGGATTGTTTATCGACCAAGGAACCGTTGTCCAAGTAAAAAGCCCCAGCGGAGAGGTGCAGCAATATGACGATCGTAATCCTGGCACCGCATGGGACGGTCCACTCGTTGTCGTCTGTAGTAAGTTCAGTGCAAGTGCCAGTGAAATTTTTGCGGGAGCCATCGCGGATTACGATCGCGGGATTGTGGTCGGCGACTCCGCCACGCATGGCAAAGGGACTGTTCAAAGCCTACTTGAACTTGGCTCGCAACTGTTCCGCATTGCTAATCCGCCCAACTTAGGTGCATTAAAAATCACCATGCAACAGTTTTATCGCCCTAGTGGCGAAAGCACTCAGTTGCGGGGAGTCAAATCCGATGTTGTCTTGCCGTCGATTACCGACCATATGGACGTCTCCGAATCCGATTTGGATTATCCAGTCGCGTTTGATGAAGTCGATGATACCGTCAAAAAATCGCTTGGTTTGCGAGATGCCGCACTCATTGAGTCGTTAACAGCAGCATCCGCCAAACGGGTTGCTGCCTCTGAAAAGTTTCAGGAACTGCAGAAACAAATTGGGAAGTATAATGAACAACGCAAAGAGAAGCGAATAACACTCAATGAAGAAAAATACTTTGCTGAACGGAAAGCTCGTGATGCAGAAAAAGAAACTCGCGAAGCTCTACGTGACAAAGTAAATGGAGAAAGTGAAATTTTTCCAACGACCTTTTATAACTCTGAAGTACTCAATATCACGGTTGAATACATCAAACAAGTTGCCGAAAAGATTAAACTGGCCGCCAAATAATAGCAGTGGGCTAAGGAATATCAACGCTTGAGAAGTATCGTTGTATCTCCATTTATCTCATTCGTGTAAATCTGTAGTTGAAGCTGTAAAAACTGATCGTTTCATGAGTATGCTCTATTCAAGGTTTAGGTCGATTTGCATGCCGTCATAGCCTAGTTCCATAGTTGGTGGTAAAGCTGAGTTGACTACGTCGTGATCTAGATCGTGCGAAATATGTGTAAAAATCGTTCGTGCTGCGCCAATTTTTTCTGCTGCGGCAATTGCTTCGTCTAATCCAAAATGAGTGACATGTGGTTTATGCCGTAGAGCATCGAGTATCAAGCAATCAAGTCCGGCAAGCGACGGCCAGCTTGATTCAGGAATTTCATTTGTGTCGGTGCAATAGGCAATATTGCCAATTCGAAAACCTAGCACTTCAAAACGAGGTCCGTGTTTCAATCGAATCGGTGTCACCATAGTTCCCAACACTTCGAACGGCTCGGTGGTTATTGACCTTAATTCGAGTTGAGGAACTGAGCCAGCGTGTGTTTGTTTCTTATTGCTAAACGCATAGTCATAAGATTGTCTAATTCTCGCTTCGACGGCTGCTTCACAATATAGTGGAACAGCATGACCAAGATAAAACTGAAACAACCGCAGATCATCCAAACCAAAAATATGGTCAGCGTGTTCGTGTGTATACAGGACGCTATGAATAATGCCAATTTTCTCTCGCAATAATTGATGTCGCAAATCCGGCGGAGTATCAATGAGCAAGTTACCTTGCTCCAACCCAAATACCACACTACAGCGAGTCCTCACGTTTCGCGAGTTCGAACTGGTGCAAACATCACAACCACATCCAATCGAAGGGACGCCGACGGAAGTGCCAGTCCCTAACAGGATCATTTTACCCCCTATATCTGTGGTCGCTACCGGTTTCATAACACCCTCTGCCTTCAAACTACTACAAACCGCATCATTATATTTCCAGATGGGAATACTTCAACCGGCGTTGACCCTTTATAGCTGCTCCATTAGGCTACAAACAGTTATCTTAACTCTATAAAATAACTAGTTTAGGCTAGTTAGTGGTTATTAACCAACAATTCGCGTCCCAAACAATGCAAACCATAAATGATCATCAATAGGCGAGAATTGTAGCCCAATCGATTCAACGTCGGTCGCTCTAAAAAATCACAATATCTACAGGCAGCAATGGATACAATCACCAGAATCTGGGAATTAATCAAAGCTTTTTTTCTCAGTATTGTTAATGTATTTGACCAAGTTGTAACATCAACATTTGGATCGTCTAATAAACGTCAAGTGGATTATTACAGTGAGGAAATTGAAGGCATTAACGCGCTTGAACCTAAGTATCAAGCAATGTCTGATGACGAGCTGCGCAAGCAAACTGAGTTATTTCGCGAGCGACTAAAGACTGGCCAAACACTCGAAGATATTCGTAACGAAGCATTTGCCGTTGCTCGTGAAGCAGGTCGACGTTATCTAGCGATGCGGCATTACGATGTGCAACTCATCGGAGGTTTAGTATTGCACGACGGGAAGATCGCCGAGATGGTGACAGGGGAAGGTAAAACACTCGTCGCCACATTACCCGCTTATCTGAATGCACTCGATGGTAAAGGTGTCCACGTTGTCACCGTCAACGACTACCTAGCGCGGCGTGATATGGAATGGATGGCGCCGTTATTTCTAGGGCTGGGACTGACGATCGGCAACATCCAGAGTGACATGCCAGTTCGCGAACGCCAAGAATCCTACGCCTGTGATATCACCTACGGTACAAACAACGAATTTGGTTTCGATTATCTACGCGATAACATGCGTCCAGCAGCTCGCGGCGATGAGCGTTTTCCACCGCACCAGCAACAAAGCCAGGGCGTGCTAACCTATGCTATCGTGGATGAAGTCGACAATATATTAATCGACGAAGCCCGGACTCCATTAATCATCTCCGGCCCAGCACACGACAATCTGCAGAAATACGCAGATGCGGACAAATTAGCACGCCAACTAAAAAAAGATGATCACTTTGTCGTCAACGAAAAAGATCACAGCGTCAATCTAACGGATGATGGAATTCGTCACGCCGAAAAATTAGCCGGCGTCGAGAGTTTCTATACGGCTGGAAACATGGAATGGCCGCACCTAATCGACAACTCACTTAAAGCTCACTTCCTCTACAAAACAGATGTCAACTATGTAGTCCGCGACGACAAAATCATCATCGTTGATCAATTCACCGGTCGTTTGATGGATGGTCGACAATGGTCTGACGGATTGCACCAAGCAGTTGAAGCCAAAGAAGGCGTGAAGATCAAAGAAGAGACTCAAACGCTGGCAACTATCACACTGCAGAACTATTTTAAACTGTATAAAAAAATCTCTGGGATGACCGGTACGGCACTCACCGAAGCTCGCGAGTTTTGGGATATCTACAAAATGAATGTAGTGGCCATCCCCACAAACCGCCCCATGCAACGAGATGAATTTCGCGATGTGATTTATCTAGAAGAACGCTACAAATTTAAAGCCGTCGCTGACGAAGTTGAACAGCTGAACAAGTGGGATACGCTTGTCATGAACAATGGTGACGAAATCATCGGTAAAGTTGAATCTGAAAACGATGGCACCGTTGTACTACTAGCCGCAGATACACGTAAACGTGAATCGTTCCAACGCGATGACATCAAGCAAATCAATGTTGCTGGGCGTCCTGTCCTCGTCGGAACCGTTTCTATTGAAAAAAGTGAATTGATTTCTGAGTACCTGGATAAGCGTGGAATCGAG
>JABHUV010000216.1 GCA_018658605.1 Planctomycetaceae bacterium
AGCACCTGCCGAAACTGAAGAAGCACCTGCCGAAACTGAAGAAGCGGATGAATAAATCACCCAACTCTTCGGTCATTAGCACACGTGATTGACTGAAATATCATCAACATGATCATTCATTACAATTGCAACGAAACTAAGACGTAACCATGATGGAGGGCAAGTTGCCCGTGAGAATTTACTCGTTAGCTAAAGAACTGAATTACGACAGCAAAAAGCTGGTAGATGTTTGCAAGCAGGCAGGCATCACTGGAAAAGGCTCTGCGCTAGCTAGTTTAAGTGAAGATGAGATTCAGCAAGTCAAAAACTTTCTGAACGAGGGATCCGAAAATGAACCCCCCGCTGAATCTGCTGAAGCACCAACCAAGCCTATGCAATCTAAGCGGGAACCGATTAAAGTCGTTTCAACTCCACGCCCACCATCTTCACCACTGGGTCGTCGCTCCAAGACTGTTGCAGAAAGTGATGAGACATCTAAAGGTGACGCTGCCTCCGATGACAAACCCGAAACGGATACCACTGCCGAACAACCGATATCAGCGGTCGATACTCCGATCGAACGCACGAGCCCATTAACCCCTCGCCGCCGCACGGGCATCAAAGTTCTTGGTAAATCTCAAAGCCCATCAACTGAGGGCAATTCGTCTAAGCCAGTTCGCAAACCAGCGGATCGTTCACGAGCACCAGTCGTTAAACTCGCTTCTATGCCCGACGCTCCAGTCGCTCCAACAGAAGCCCCTGACGAAGGTAAAACACTTAAGCCTGAAATGAGCTTATCTGATGCGTTGAAAAGTAAGATGGGCAAACGTGGACCACTGCAACACCTTACAAAAGGTGGCGAAGAAGGGCCGGCAGAATCGCCCGACAATGCTGGGCGCAAAGACAAGCGTCGCAAAAGTCAAACTGCCACTAAAGAAGAGGGTGGTTTGGCAGGAATGGCCAGTGCTCGAGCAAATCGGAAGAATCAACAGCAGCGACAAGAATCCGCCACCGCAATTGATCGCTACCGAAATAATCAGCGACGTAATCGTCGCCGCACACTAAAACGCACTGGGAAGAATACAGCGGCTCCACGCAAATCCAAAGTTACCTTGGAATTACCTTGTTCCATTCGTAGTTTTTCAGAAGCGGCCGGCGTGTCAGCCAGTGACGTTCAATCAACACTCATGGACATGGGGCATATGGTTACAATCAATGCCATGATCGCCGAAGAAGTCGTGCAGTTGCTAGCGATGGATCTCGGCGTAGACCTTGAATTCAAGGAATCAGAAACTCTTGAAGACACATTAATCACACAATTGGATGCGTTTGAGGATACTGATGACAGCCTAGTGACCCGTCCTCCGATCATCACCTTTTTGGGTCATGTCGACCACGGTAAAACGTCACTACTTGACCATTTAATTGGTATTGATGTCGTTTCAGGCGAAGCGGGGGGAATCACACAACACATACGTGCATACCAAATCGAAAATGACGGTGAAATAATTTCATTCGTTGACACCCCTGGACACGAAGCATTTACTGAAATGAGAGCACGAGGGGCTAACGTAACGGATATTGCTGTCATCGTTGTTGCTGCAGATGATGGCATTATGCCTCAAACGGAAGAGGCGATCAGCCATGCGAAAGCAGCTGAAGTCCCAATTATTGTTGCCCTCAATAAGATTGACCTGCCGGGAATAACCGAAGAGCGACTAAACACCGTCTTAGGTCAGTTACCCGCCCACGAGTTGACCCCTAGTGAATGGGGCGGTGATGTTGAAGTTGTACGAACCAGTGCTATTACCGGTGAAGGAATGGACAACTTGCGTGCCACTATTCTCGGTATCGCTGAACTTCATGAATACACTGCTAATCCAAGCCGAGCGGCAACAGGAGTTTGTTTAGAAGCACATCAAGAAGCTGGTCGAGGCATCATTGCAAAAATGATCGTCAAGAACGGTGCGATGCGAGTCGGAGATGTCGTGGTTTGCGGCATTAGTCATGGAAAAATCAAAGCAATGTACAATCCACTTGATGGCGAATTGGTTACCGAAGCTGGCCCCAGCACGCCAGTTAACATCACAGGCTTAGATCTGGCTCCCGGGGCTGGGGATGTTTTTCACGTGCTTGATAGCATCTCCGATGCACGCGAGATTGCTGACCGCCGAGAAGAAACTTCACGAGCTAGCAGCCTTTCTGGAAACACCATCCGTGTTTCATTCGAAGATTTTCAATCGCAACTTGAAGAAGGGCGATTGGGAATCAACGAAGTTACTACAATCAACTTGATTATCCGTACCGATGTTCGCGGGTCCATTGAAGCCATCCGCAAAGAGCTCGGAAAATTAGCACACGACGAAGTGCAAATCAAAATTTTGCAGGCTTCCGTCGGCGGAATTACTGCCGCAGATGTCGTCCTTGCAGATGCCTCACAGGCAGTGATTGTCGGGTTTAACGTAGCACCTGAAAATGATGCTCGCATCCTAGCTGATGAAAAGAATGTTGAAATCAGACGCTATGACATCATCTACAAAATAACCGATGACCTCCGTTTGATGCTCGAAGGCCAACTGAAACCAGAAGAACGCGTTGTCGAAGTTGGACACGCATTAGTACAACAAATCTTTTCGATCAGTCGATTGGGAACGATCGCTGGTTGCCGAGTCATCCGCGGACAAATTGAACGGGACAATCGCATTCGAGTTATTCGTGATGGACGAGTCATTGGTGATTACGCACTTGACTCTCTAAAACGCGAAAAAGATGATGCTAAATCTGTTCGTGACGGAATGGAATGTGGTATTAAGCTTGTAAGCTTTAACGACATTAAACAGGACGATGTCCTAGAAGCGTACAAAGTTGAAGAAGTTGCTCGTACCTTGTAACCCTCCCCTGCACCACACTTTATCGTAGCACCCAATAACCATTATGACCTCTCGACGCGTTTTAAAAGCCGCTCAAGCCATTCGTGAAGTCGTCAGCTTGGCGATACTGACCGAACTGCGCGATCCTCGAGTTGAAAATGTAACGGTGACAACTGTTGAAGTAACGGGTGACATGAGGCAAGCACGAATCCATGTGACGGTCATGGGTGAAGACACCAATTCAACGCAGGTCCTTAAAGGATTGAGCAGCGCTGCTGGATTTCTGCAACGTAAAATTGCTAATCGGATAGAGTCACGATATACTCCCAAGTTACAGTTTGTACTAGATCAAGGCCAAGAAAACGCTCGGGAAGTTGCTCGTATTCTAGAAGACCTAGCTGTAGCACCTAAAACAGTCACTCAACAAAATGACGACTCGGCGGAAACTGCTGATAAGGCAACGTCAAGTGAAACGTAGAACAATTCATTTATTAGTAACTTGAGGCGTCGGTTCAAAGTTGCATCCGGCTTTTCCTTCTAAAACAAAAACCACCTATTTTCGGAAAATATCGAGTCTATGAGTGCTGCAAACAGAGCTGCGTTAATCAAAAAAATTCACCGAACCCTGAAGACGGCTTACCCTAAATTTCAGCTTCCCATTAAAGACAGACCGCTCACAGAGCATATACTTTATGCCTGTTGCCTGGAAAACAGTACATCGGATCAAGCTTCGGAAGCATTTGGAAAACTACAGACGCTGTACATCGAGTGGAATGAAATTCGCGTTTCGTCAACCAAGGAACTGGCCGAAGTCATGGATTGTTTGGCGGACCCCACCGATGCCGCTTACCGAATCCGCCGTACACTGCATAACCTCTATGAATCGTTTTATGACTATGACATTGATTTTCTAACAAAGGAAAATCTCGGGAAGGCACAAAAAACGATCAAGTCGTTTCAGGGTAAAGCCAAGAAAATGTTGGACTTCGTAGTCAACTACGTCACGCAAAACGGACTCGGTGGTCATTGCATTCCGCTAAATCCACAAGCTTACGAAATCCTGCTCATTTTGGATATCATCTCTAAAAATGAAAGACGTTTCAAAAAAGTGCCTGGCTTAGAGCGGGCAATTTCTAAGAACAAAGGTGCTGAGTTTGGGGCCTTGATGCACGCTTTCAGTGTCGATTTCGCTGAAAATCCGTATGATCCTAGGTTGCACGAGTTGCTGCTGAAAATAAATCCAAAATGCCAAGATAATTTACCAGTAGAACCAGTTACTGAACCTGAAATTGACAGGAGTTCTGAGGAGAGCGCCGCAGTCGAACACGAAACCAAAAGCTCGCCGTCTACTCAAAAATCGAAAGATGCTACCAAGAAAAAAGCAGTCACCAAAGCTAAGAGTAAACCGACGGCGAAGAAGAAAACAAGCAAAAAAACCACCACCAAAAAACGCCCTGCTGCCAAAAAGAAAACACCGTCTAAGCCCACTAAAAAGAAATCTAAGTAAGCAGGCTTACGCCATGATTATGATTTTGCGATGTGTCACCCCATTCACTAGAATTTGTTAGGTCTATATTCCAAAATTCCATTTTCGTTGTAATATGCAATTCGCTAGAATGGAACTGTCACAGCTGAGTACTTTGATAGGGCTAATATTTTGAATCGGATTATTTTCGTTTTACTTTTGTTCTGTCACTCTGTGACCAATGCAGCTGTTGATGAAACACGGCAAGCTGACTTTCCGGCAGAAATCGACTTTGGCGTCAAGAATCTTAGCGGTAACGAGCGGACCGAACGACAACAAGACAAGCTACATGCGGCGACGTTATTTGCCCAAGGACGCATGCACTATCGCCGCCGTAATTTCGAACAATCATTACAGCATTTTCAACGAGCTTGGCGTTATGATCGTTCGGTGGTTTCTATAACCAATGAGTTGATCCCCCTGGCGATCAGTCTAAAACGCGACAACGTCGCTGCTCGATACGCTGAACTAGCTTTAGAGACCGGCAATCTTAATCCGCAAGCTCTCGGAAGAATCGCCGTTTTGCTGGCCAAAAGCCAACGATATAACGGGGCAATTGAGGCGTACCAGACATTACTAGCATCCAAGCCCAAAAACCGAATAGACGATTCCTTCATTGCAATACATGTTGAAATTGCTCGTGTTTCTCTACTCAACGGTAATGCCAAAATGGCCGCCGACTCACACGACATTGTCCGGTACGCCCTAGAGCATCGAGATCAGAATCAGGTATCCGAAGCCACCAGCAAACGCTTGCAGGGACAAGGTGGGGTGCTCTATCAGATGATGATTGAATCCTATCTGCAAACAACACAATACAAGAAGGCTCAAGCGGCGTTTGACAAACTTAACACGCTCTATCCAAAGGAAGTCATGAACCCGCTTCGTTTGGCCAACATTTTAACTGCACAAGAGTTGTTTGATGACGCGACCGAACAATTGAATCGATATTTCGAATCAAAATCAACACGAGGGGGAGCCGCGCCCTATAAACTGCTCATTGAAATCAATCGCCAGAAAATCAAGGACACAACAGAAGCGAACAAAGCGAGTGCCTTAACGCTACAAGGAATATTGCTCGAACAGCACGACAATCATCTCTTGGCTTTTACTCTTGCCGAACTGTTTGCCAACAATGCTGATGATGTGGACGACTATACGGCAGCAACTCGTAAGATCTATCGCCAATTTTTGCCAACCCACGCTTCATCGGTAGGCTATCGAAATCTCCTTGATAACTTATTGCAAGAGGTCACTGCTGAGGCTTCCGTTACAGATTCTCAAGCTATGGAAATTGCTTGGATATTAGGGAGTTTTTACGCTCGCGAAAAAAGCTTTCGTTCGTTACCAGACAATTTCACCAATCAGTTCAAACAACATCCTGAACTGCTTAGACAACTCGTAAAAGTCACAACGGCTTACGCCCAACAGAACGAAATACCCGCGGCAACACCACTTGAACTGAAGTCGTTTCCTGGACATACAGCGGCAGCAATAGCATTACTTTTTGCTTTGCTTGAAGATTGGGATCAGGCAGACACCTTGTTTCAGGTTGCTATTAATGCGGCACCCAATTTAACTGGGCAATTTTATGAAACATGGGGACTTCAAGCATATTCCCAAAATCATATTGAGCGCGCCGCCGAACTATTCAATCAAGCCATCAAATCGGATTTCGTAAAACAAAAAACCACTTTTCATTTCTTCCTCGCTGGTGCTGCTTACACGCTTGAAGATGAAACCGCCGCGGTCCATAACGCCAAACTAGCATCGGAATTAGGAGCAACGAATCCTCGTCTATCAACTCGACTTCCGTGGATACTATACCGCAGCGGTCATTATGAAGAGGCTGAACGACTCTACGGTGATCTGGTTAACAAATTTGGCAAGCAAACAAGCAATCCAGCCGTAGCACAAGTCGTTCAAGAATCAAAAATGATCCTTTCCAACATCTGCCACCATCTTGAAAAACATACAGCCGCAGTTGAATGGTTAGAACAAGTATTAGACGACGACCCACAACACATTGGAACTCTCAACGATCTCGGCTACTTATGGGCGGACCAAAACGAACATCTAGTACGAGCCAAGAATATGCTTGAAGCAGCCGTTCAAGCTCAACCAGAGAACAAATCTTATCGCGATAGTCTCGGTTGGGCCTATTATCGACTCGGAGATTTTCAGCGGGCAAGGATTGAATTAGAAAAAGCAGCCGCAGGTGATTCCCCAGATGGCGTGATCCTCGATCACCTCGGCGACACGTTTCAACAGCTAGGCAATGTCAAGAGAGCGCGTGAACTATGGCAGCAAGCCATCGAACAATTTGATCCCCAGCGAGATGCGAAGCTTCGAAAAGCAGCGCAAGACAAATTAAACAAACCAACCACAACGGATTGACATAGTACTATGGCAGGACACTCACACTGGGCAGGAATCAAACACAAGAAAGCTGCGATTGATAACAAACGTGGCAAGCTGTGGAGCAAGTTGTCCAAAGCAATTATCGTGGCCGCCAAATCAGGGGGGGGAGATGTTGACACCAATCATCGCCTGCGCCAAGCAATTCAAGACGCTAAAGATGTCTCGATGCCTAAAGACAATATTACTCGAGCGTTGAAAAAAGGTACCGGTGAACTCGGGGGGGGTGACGTCGAGGAAATCGTATACGAAGGTTACGCCAACCATGGTGTTGCTGTCATGTGCGATATCATGACCGATAACCGAAACCGGACCGCACCGGAAATAAGAAAAATGTTCGAAATTCATAATGGGAACTTAGGAGCGACCAATTGTGTCGGCTGGATATTCAATCGCAAAGGATTATTTCTAGTACTCGCAGAAAACGTTGATGAAGACCAATTAATGGAACTTGCCTTGGAAGCTGGTGCTGATGATATCCGTGAAACCGACGGGCGAATCGAACTCACCTGTGAACCGGAAGATTACACATCCCTGTCAGATGCATTGCGAGACGCGGAGATAGACGTTGAATCAAAACAAGTAACTCGCATTCCAACCAATACGATCGAGCTAGACGTCAATCAGGCACGACAAGTCATGAAGCTACTCGAAGCCCTCGATGACCATGATGATGTTCAAAACGTCTCTGCTAATTTCAATATCTCAGACGAAGTTCTGGCAGAACTACAAGCTGAATCCTAAACAGCTGCCAAATCTATTCGGGCTAATTCCTGTGTGATAAGTGTGGCCATTAGTGCTCGATCTGATCCCAATATTTTTTAAAGGCGCCTTCGTCGTGAAAATCTGGGCTGTTGTCTAGGTCATGACATGTTTTGCACTGATGCTCCTGGGCCGTAGCGATTGACAATTGCAGGGCCTGTCTTGCTTTCAATAATTCACCGGCATCCGCTACATCATCAAGCAGTTCTAACCGAACATGTTCACTCCCAGGGCCGTGACAATTTTCACAACCACTACCAGCTAAATGCCGGGTAGCTACCATACTCTCAAACCCAGAATAAAATGGGGTGTACTCTTGCGGTTGCCAACCCGTAGTGTGACAACTGAGACATTCTGGGTCGTATTGTCGAGTAATTCCTGAACGCTCCGGAGGAGTGATCAGTGAGTGCGTTGCCTGAGCATGTGCCGAATTACTCCAAATATCAAACGCTTCCTGATGGCATTCCGCACACCCTTGGCTACCGACAAAGGTATGCCCAGATTGATGCGGTTGTGGTCTTATCCCCAATCCAGATAAACCTGCGCGTTGCAACTCCTCTTGGTATTGCTTGAAATAGGACAACACCTGTTGGGAGTCCTTATAAGTTGCATCTAGTGAAACTCTTTGATAACGAAAACTGAGGGCTCCGTTTGAGTCTGTGAACAAGCCAACGACCGAGGCATACATGCCCTTCACACCGACTTCGACAAAACGGGTGGTCTCGCCCTGTACCGTTTCCATCTCATGAGGTGGTTCACCTCCACTTCCTGCGGATACGACAAAATCAAATTGCGGGAATTTTTTTGCCAAAATACGTGAGTCGGAAAGCGAGTCGTGAATCAGCAAAACGTTAATATCACAATCAGCTTTTTTCACTTCCTGCAATGTCTGCTGCAACCCCTGCTCAACGGATTCCAACACCAAGTCTTCGCTGAAATTTTGTGCGGTCCATTGGTCAGCTAACAACGAGGTAACTGCGATCGTCTTGCCACCAAGTTCAATAATATTCAAACGCGGTAAGGCGCTGCGATCTAAAACCGCAGCATTCGCACTGACGAACATTGATTTGCCTTGTTGATCCGCAGCTGAAACAGTGAATAGTTCACCGGCTGGTAGCTTCAGATCATTGGGCCCGAACGCCACCGCTTGGTATCCCATCAATTCCAATAACTGAGCTGTCAAGTTAAACTTCAGTTCCGGCTGGCGGCCAAATCTGCGCACTTGATTCCCAATATCGATTCCAGCGACGGACCACCCACGATCCGTTAGTCCCTGAAGAAAAGTGTGCCGCCGTGCGAGACCACCTTTTTGATGATCCAATCCGGTACAGCCACAAGGCTCAACATACCCAATTTGCCGCCCCGTAAACACCATTACACCAAGTGGATTGGACCAACCGTCAAATAGTGCTAATGGCCCCAACTCGCCAACGATGGGAAGTTGAGGTACATCTGTTTCCGGAGATGGGTTTAGCTCTCTCGCTGGATCCAACGGCTGTTGTGAAACACCGGAATTGTCACCCGCAGGATTACCCTGGAAAACGTTGGAGACACTTTCCCATGCCAAACAAACCGCAACAACAATCACAACGCCCACTAAGACTTTGATGTTTTTATTCATAACTATTGCCTATCGATAGTATCCACACACGCTGCCCGTTGGGGATATCTGCCCTTCATTGAAAGCACTCGCAGCAAACAAAGTAGGCGCTACTGCGTAATTGAGAAAACTACGGAAATTGCAATTTCTGGTGTATTGGGATGCGTCGTTTTCAACACTATTTTCAAGGCTTTTCCACGGCTGCCTCCAACGAAATCACCAGCGGCTTGACCCGGTTTGACGGTCAACAACAACTTTTGATGAATGGTTTTCCCTGTGCCAACAACCGTGGCTGCCCCCAATTCAACATCGACAACGCCTGCTGGTGAAACAGATCCTATGCTAAAGGAAACATCTTTACGAAAAGCACCTTTCACCACCAATATGATGTTATGCTCCAACCCGGTTTCACTAGCAATTGAACCCAAATTCAACACACCGAAATATTCTGGGTTTTCACCTTCGGATGCTCGATAGCCTCTGCCAAAAATAGTAATGTCTTGAACGACTTCGCCATTTAAAAAGACATCCACACGAGGGGCATCTGGCAGGTTTGTTTTTATTCGAATGGCTTGACTAAACAGGCCAGCTTTCATGCCAGGTTTCAGTTTGACATGCATTAATTGCCCACTCGTTGCTCGCGGTTCTTTAGCAACTTGTTCCGCCGACATTGGTTCAAAGCGAATTTCAACTAAATCTAAGGGAGTTGCACCTAACAATTCAAAATCGATAACTTCCAGTCGATCCACGGTATCCCGATAACAATAAAGCCCAGACGTCGCGTTATACTCTTCGCCAGACGAAATATTGTTCATCGTTATAACTTCAGGTTTTGGCAGGACTGATTGAATAATCTGCCCGCGAACAACTAAACGTACTGAACGATTCGCTGGATCGTTTGTGTATATTTCAGCCGATTGATTGAACTCGGTTGTCGGACCCACTTCCTTGGCCGTCCAGTCCAACTTGATTTCAACCGACTCCCCTGGAGCAACCACTCCTTGCGCCAATGAGCTAAGTGTACATTTGCAAGTTGTCTCTCCTTTTTTCAGCGATAACGGTTGCGTCCCATCATTACGGATGACAAACGTGTGACTGCGAGTTCCACGCCGCTCCATACTACCAAAATCGTATTGATTTCCGCCAACAACTGTGGCAATCGGACGATCTTCGTTGTCTTCGTCCACGATCAGTTCAACGCCCATCATCTCCGCAACACTGTCCATCGAAATTGGTCGAAATTGCTCTTGTATTCCGGTATGTGTCCACTGAGCGTGAACCAATCCGACGCAAATACCCAAGACGATTGCCACGACTATAGCTACTAATAATTTCATATTAAATTGACTTTAAAGACTAAAAGATGACTAAAAGGTGTCGAAGATACGGCCACTGTAATCGGCCGGAAATCGTGTCCCGACATCTTTATATGTAAGACATGCTAGCTATGGAAGTTTAGCATATACGGCCGGCTAACGCTGACAGTATATGTCTTCTTTGTTCATATACTGAAAAACCCTACGTAAACCGAATCCGGTTATCGCAGGGTCATCAGTTCTTTTTTTTCGGAGCTATACTCCTATTGTCACTGTTCTTTACGCACCTCCTGTACAAGTTGTTCGAGAGATTGTGCATTATTAATCGATATATTATTCTTCAATTTCCACGCTTGGTACTCCAGTTCTATGAAGCGACGATTTTCTAATTTGAACTCCGAATGTGGATTTTGTTCGTCTAGTTGCAGTGCATGATTCGCGGTTGCTACCGCCGTAGTCGACCCTAAAATCGATTCATAAACAGCTAGTCGCCCCCAACTATATGCGCTACTTGGAAAAAGTATGGTCTCCATTCTTGTTAATTCAACAGCTCGATGTAGCCAAATTATTTCATCGGTCGCTTGGAAGATAACAACGCACTGTTGGGCAAGCATCGTGTGCATCGGATGACTATTGGCGTGCACCAATTTCACCTTTTCCATTGCTGCCAAATAATCTGTCATGCCAGCAGACGTAAGATTCCGAGACAGTCGATGAAACAGCATATTGATTTTCAGATCATAGGCTCGAGCAGACGCGGGATCGGCGGCAATTGCTGCGTCAACCGACTTCATAGCCCGTCCATTTTGTCCTTGACCGTTGTAATACCGAGCATCCAGCAAATGCGCTGCGGATTGTGTAACTGGACGATGCCCCGTAAAGTGAAAAGTGCCAAGTACTAGTAGTGCCCCAACCAATATCATGCTCATCTGGTTTCGACTAAATTTCTTGTGGCCCAATTTCGATACGACCGTGGAAACTGGCGACGGACCTTCGCAATTCAACAGCATGGCTAATAACATCCAGCCCGTTATCGATACACCAGGAACGCTTATCCCGCTCTGCATACTTAAATTAAACAACCAGACCAAAAATGCACCGCCAATTTGCACTCTCGTTAACTCGCCATTTTTGACCCAGTCTTGCAACAAATAAATAACGATCGCAAAAATTGGAAACCCAACATAGAGTACTCGGTCGGGAATCAAACCAGGTCCTAACGCATCCATAAATATAGCCAACACGATTCCCAATGCACCGCCAATGAATATCTTTGCACTAGAAACTTCCGACTGCGCAGGAAAATTGACCGCCACCGGTTTAAAAATGCGTTTGATCGCAATGCCAAACACGCCAAGCATCAATAAGACAACCGGTGTTCCAAACGACGTCCAAATTTCTAGAATCGCATTATGAGGATCAGCAATTGCCTCGGAAGCTGCGGGTAACTTATAGGCCATGTAGGCATCACGGAAATTCCCTACACCTACTCCCCACAACCAATGGTCGGTAACCATCACCAAGGAACTGCGCCAATATTCCAACCGATAAAACAAGCTATTTGATGCTTCAGAGAGAATTTTCATATCTAGCCGGTTCGTAAACCATGCGCACCCTACAGCAACCGCAAATAGCGCACCGGCCAGACAAAGTCCGCGAGCGATACGTGGACGACTGACTTTAAATTGCACGGCCGCCAAATAAACTGCGCCGAACAAAACAGCACACCACGCAGATCGGCTCTTGGTGAGCAATAAACAGACGGAAATGAGAAAAAGAAGTGCCAATGATTTCGAGATAGCCGACCGTGAAAGGCACGTGCGCTGTGTCGTAATTATCATCCCTAAAATGATAAGCAACCACGGCGCCAAAAAACCCGCCAGCGAATTGGTAAGGGAAAAAGTAACAAAGGGTTCGGGACTCTGTAAACGACTTTCAAAATGATATCGCGCTGGAGAACCGATCGCGGCATCGCCGATACCAGCCTGTTGTAACATCCCCATACGCCCCATCTCATTGCTCTGGAAATACTCCATTCGTAGGTTGGGAATTTGCACCAGCGAATCGTATATTCCTATACAAGCAATCGCCATAGCCGCTGCCAGCATAACCGCAACACTTGCTCGCATCTCACGGCCAGGCCGTATGCACTGCAAGCACAACGTAAATACGACGGCAAATCCAACCCACTGCCACAGTCCATTGAGCGACACACGCTCGTCTCCCGTTCCGCGTGTCGCCAAAAAACTCATGAACATTACGGCGACGCTGGCTAACAACAAAAGTAAGGTGCGATCGATACGCAGTGTGCCGTCACGGTATCGAACATGGCATATTGCCCATGACAGCAGCAGTCCGAACCAAGCCCATAACGGCCAAGTCATCAACCCTTCACCCACTGATGTGCTATCGCCAGTCATGAATACTGATGACGTGAGCAGCGATACGCACCCAATCAGCAACCACGGCTGCCGATAGTGCTTTGCGTAATCTAACTGTTTACCAGATGATGTCATGCTATTGCAGGATTCTCCAGTCAATCACCAAGGTCGGTATCTGACGGACGGCGGGCGGCATTTTCCAATATCGCGATTAACGATAAAACACAAAAGGTTATCAGGATAATGAGAAGCGCACCAAATAAATTAACTTGTGGCAACAGAATCGCCGCCAACCCAGTTGTCGCCGTTGTCAAATACATCGTCAATACAGCTCGACCGCGTGACAACCCCAAGGCAACAAGGCGATGAGAAAAATGGCTTTTGTCCGGTTTAAACAAGCTACGACCTTCGACAATCCGAATTACCATAACGGTTATCAAATCGTAAATAGGAACTGCCATGATAATCACCGGAGCCATTATTGCATGTACACCTGAACCGTCGAAATCTGTGTAGGTTGCCAACAAAGTAGCAATCGCGATGCAAAAACCAACGAAATACGATCCAGCATCCCCCATAAAAATCCTCGCAGGTGGGCGGTTGTGCCACAAGAATCCAAGCAATGCTCCCACAAACACCATCAAGAAGCCAGCGACAAATATCTGCGGCCCTTCCGAAGTTGCCCCCGGTATGACTATATATAAAACCAACATCAATGATGAAATAACAGCCACGCCTGCTGAAGCGGCATCCATATTGTCGAGCATGTTGAATGAATTTATTAACATCACGATCCAAAATGCACTAACAAGAATTGTGATGATCTTAATCGGGATAAACGCCGTTAAATACCATTGCTGAGACATTACACACGCTAAGGCAACGAGGCACTGCACAGTCAACCGCAGCTTCCAACTTAAGCCACGAATATCGTCAATCAAACCAAGCACCATCAGGACCGTGCCGGATAAAAGGAGTACCCACAGTGATCCTAATTCCGCGCGGAAACCAACGAGATAAGGTGTTATGCTGGCGGGAATCCAAGCTTCAAATAAATCGTCAGCGAGCAAGATAATCGTGGCCGCGGAAAAGGTAATTATGACCGCCAGCCAGATTCCTAAGCCGCCCCCCATCGGTGTTGGCTCAGTATGAACCTTGCGATTATTCGGTTTATCGACAAGGCCCCAACAGTTCGCACTGCGACGGATCCAGTAGATCGATAGCCAAGCGAGCAAACCGCTCGGAATTGCAACGACAAATAACATCCAATATGGTATTTGATGGTCCATGGGATTCTTCTTGTTACTTAAGCGTTCGCTGTCTGTAAAATCACAGACACGCAGATTCTCATTTACACTCGAGGCAACAACATGATGGGTTGAATTGTACGTTTTAGTGAACCTAAACTACCGTACGTTCTCTTCGCGAAATCGTTCACGTAGACATTGCCGACACTCATTGAAAAACTCATGGTAGCCAGCGGTGCAATAGTCAGGATAAGTCCAACGACTATCTTGCCATCCATCACGATGGTAGGTCAAAGTGACTTCGGCAAAAATTCCTTGGGATAAATAAATGCGATGATCGCGATCCTTAGTAGTCGCTAGGATTAATTTTGCTTCCGTCAAATAACCTGGGTCAATGTTGACGGGCCGCAGGACATCGTTCCTATCATTGTTATCGGCATATTCAGCTTCCCAGCCATTCGTTAGCTGCTTGATTTCAGCTAAATCCGTAGGTTCTATTAGATTTTCTAGCGCCCAAAACTGTTTTTTTAGTTCTGATCCCATTTCTGCTTCGTAATACGTGGTTTGGTCAAAATCATATACTGATGATTCCAGAACAATCGGACCCCACTCTGCTGCGACTCGAGTGCGAATTGCTGCTAATGCTACGGGGTCATTGCTAAATGCTCCCACAATCAACAACACACCACGATGTGGTTTAGTCTCACCCATTTTGATTTACACCTCTAGTTGACCGGTCGACGCAGCCATAACGCGGGGTTACAGCCACAAGACAATATCAAATCTATCCTGTCTTATTGACGCACGCTTGGCCGACGTTTTTGTTATCCAGATTGATGATCAATACGATTTTCCGAACACGGCACGACAACGACTCGCTTCGCCGGTAAAAATGCAAGTCCCCGGTTCTGGTTTGTCTTCTAAAGGAATACAGCGGATGCTGACCTTATGCTTAGCAATCATCTTGAGAACCTCCGGATTGTCTTCAGCAAAATGACACATCGCAAACCCGCCCTGCCCCTCATCAGTACTTGTGAAATACTCTTCGAATTCTTCGTACGAGTCAATCGTCTTTGTGTTCGACTGACGCAGAGCCAAAGCTCGTTGAAAAAGGCCGTCGTGAATGTCGCTTAGCATATCGCCAGCATTTGCCACAAATTCCGCGCGGTCGATGCCTTCACTTTTTCCCGTATCGCGACGACCGACGAACACTTGTCCATTTTCCATATCGCGCGGCCCCACTTCGATTCGAATCGGAACGCCTCGCTTTACGTGATACCATTTCTTTTCACCACCACGTAAATCTCGATCGTCAATGAACACGCGGATGTTGCTGTCTGCATATTGTTGGTTTTTCAGATCTGCTTCAAGCTCCTCACAATATTGCATCACGGCATCACGCGTCTCGTCACCTTTGATAATCGGCAAGATGACGATCTGTTGTGGAGCAAGTTTTGGCGGTAACACTAAACCATCGTCATCGCTGTGGGTCATGATCAGGGCGCCGACGAGTCGAGTAGATGCTCCCCAGGATGTTGTCCAAGCATGCTGTTGCAATCCTTGCTTGTCTTGGTACATGATTTTCTGAGCCTTAGCAAAATTCTGACCTAGAAAATGTGATGTCCCTGACTGGAGCGCTTTTTTATCTTGCATCATCGCTTCGATCGTAAGCGTCGATACAGCACCGGGAAATCGCTCGTCCGCTGTCTTCTCGCCTTTGATGACTGGCATCGCCATAATGTTCTCAGCAAACTCGGCGTACACCTCCAGCATCAACCGAGTTTCTTCCAATGCTTCTTCTTCGGTTGCATGGCAAGTGTGACCCTCTTGCCATAAAAATTCAGTGGTCCGCAGAAACATGCGCGTTCGCATTTCCCAGCGGACTACGTTCGCCCATTGGTTGATTTTGATGGGTAAATCACGATAAGACTGCACCCATTTCGCATACATACTTCCGATAATCGTTTCACTAGTTGGCCGCACAATCAATGGTTCTTCTAGGGGACCAGCGGGGACT
>JABHUV010000263.1 GCA_018658605.1 Planctomycetaceae bacterium
GATATTCTTGCGTCGGCGAAAGGTGGCGGGACAGCTAAACCATCAGCGGCAGATATTCTTGCGTCGGCGAAATGTGGCGGGGCGGCTAAACCATCAGCGGCGGATATTCTCGCAGCGGCCAAGAGTGGCGGTGACGTGAAATCATTACCTTCATTTGCAAAAATAGTTAAGGTCGGTGCGGGCGGTGCACTCGGCGAAGTATACGACCTATTGTCTGCGGAAGTTCAGGCAGTGGTTGATGCAGTAAAAGATAATCCCACCGATATTAGTGAGGTACAGGCAGAGCAACTGACTGCTGGCTTTAACGCGTTATTAAATTGTCGTGACATGTTCCAGGGTAGTGGTTTTACGACAGCGCTCGCTGACAATGGGTTCGTTGATGTGGTCGCCGACTATCCAAAAGGGATTAGCGGTGTAAAAAAAGCTTGGTCGCCGATTGAAGTTCGAACCGCGAACTATTATTTGTTAAACACCTTATTGGAAGAAATGCTTCCTAAAACTAAGCATCGCAAAGGCCCTAATCAGGTGTTGGGATATTTATCACGGGGAGAGTGTTTGGGAGAAATGGGCGTCATTAACAATGCGCCGCGAACTGCCACTTGCATCGCTTACGACCACGCTGTTCAAGGTGCAGGCATCCGCGCAGGACGTGTCGAATTGGTGAGAATTGAGTCCAGTGCATTTCTTGCGGTATTGGAATCATCGGCAGAATTAAAAAGCCGTGCTGATGAACTCGTGCTGGAGCGAACTGCGGAACTGCAGATGGACACGCAGGAGTTTATTACGTCGTCATGGGATACCACGCCAGATTTCCACGACCAAGGATTAGCGCAAGGTCAAAACCTGTTGTTGATTGACCTAGATGCTTGCACCCGTTGCGGAGATTGTGTCCAAGCTTGCATTGGCAGTCATGACGATGGATACTCACGCCTGTTTCTTGACGGCCCAAGGTTCGATCGATTTTTAGTACCCTCCGCTTGCCGTCAATGTTTTAATCCGTCATGCATGATTGGTTGCCCTGTTGGTTCAATCCAACGAGGAGATGACGGGCAAATTATTATTGAGGATTGGTGTATCGGTTGTGCGTTGTGTGAGCGACAGTGTCCCTATGATTCTATTCAAATGCACGATGTTGGATGGATTATGGAGCAAAGCGTCGACTGGGAATATTGCGTAGAAAGTTGTGCCTCGATTGACTGGCAGACGGGTGGAAAGCAGGGACAATGGATCAAATCTATTTCCCCGTTCTCATGGTCGATTGATTTTCAACAGGACTTGGTCAGAATAAATCCTGAACGTTGGGGTCATGGCGATCCGAAATTGGTAGAATCGGTCCTGTTCCGCAGTCAGTTCTCAATTCCTGTGGAGGAAACAGCGACGGCAGAAGTCGGTCGGTTGACAGTCGTTTGTGAATCCCTGACGCCAACGGTGTGGCTCAACGGAGTGGAGCTCGAGTTGTCACAGGATGCGCGACAAGCTAAGCGAGGTGTTTTCGAAGCGATGGTTGATTCGATCGATTTGGTTTCGCGAAAGACCAATTGGATTGCCGTGGCCGTTGATATTTCGGAGGGAGCTAAGTCACGAGTTATTTCCGATGGTGGTGTAGTAATGTCCCTGCGATTGGACCCAGTGCAAGCGGCTGGTGTAATCACCTATGCGACCACTGATGGTGTCGCATTGCCCGTTGTCGAAGTTCCTACGGAGCGTGCGGTGGTATGTGACATGTGCAGTCAATTTAACGATAACGACCCGGCATGTGTCACTCAGTGCCCACATGAAGCAGCTATGCGAGTCAACGCGTCCGAGTTTTTCGCCCGTGCTTTTAACAGCTAAGGTGAAGATCTAATTTGGGGTCGCGTTTTTTAAGTCAAATGCATGTGGTACATTGAGAGCTTATGTACAAAATTCTAATTACCAACGCAGACCAGGTCGAAGAGTGCATTTTGAGCAGCAGCATGACTTTAGGTCGAATCGCTCCCGACGACAATTCGCAACATATCATTATTAAAGATCGCTATGTATCCCGTCAGCAGATGCGGTTGACCGTTTGTGACGAGGGAATCCAAGTTAGTAATATAGGTTCAGCCGAAGCAAAGCTGCAAGCAGGTCAAACCATTGCCCCAGGGGGCATGGCAATTGTCCAAGTGCCAACTACTATCGGGCTGGGGCGTACGACAGTTAAACTTGGTATGAATATCGAGTTACCCGAGGGAAGTCGTAACATCGCCACGATTTCCGCTCCTGTATTCAACAGTGTCGTTGACACCCCCGCGACGGCCACTTTGTCCGGAGACACCACGCCGGAAGGCGCCACGATTGCCAACTGGTTGGAATCGATTTTGACGGTGCAGCAATCGGCCGCGGGTTCACCTGAGTTTTATCAAGAAACGGCGGATGCAGTAGTTAAGTCGATAGGGCTTGACCACGGAATGGTCTTGTTATTAGACAAGCATGGATGGCGGAGTGTGGCAGAGAGTTCCCATAAAGCGGTTGACGATTTAATATTCAGTCGTTCGGTTTTACAGCGGATGCGACAGGAGGCTAGAACATTCTATGAGCCTGTCTCGGAAATGGATTCACCTCAGAGTTTAGCGAATGTCGATTCCGTGGTTGCAAGTCCTGTGTTTGGAAGTGACGGTGAAGTCATTGGCTCTGTATATGGCGCACGAGAGCAAATGGATGTTGGTGGCGCGGGAATTACACCTTTAGAAGCTCAAGTCATGCAGTTACTTGCCTGTAGTGTCAGTGCCGGACTTGCTCGGATTGAACGCGAGGCAAAGGTTGCTCGATTGCGGATCCAGTTCGAGGAGTTTGTATCGCCGGAGTTGGCTAGTGAACTTGAACGTGACCCCACGTTTTTGGAGGGCCAGCAACGCTCTATCAGTTGTCTGTTTGCGGATTTGCGCAACTTTTCGGCAATCAGCGAAACGATGGGCGCTGAAGGTATTTATGCGATGATGCGGGACGTAATGGATGCTTTGACCCAATGTGTGTTGGATGCAGGAGGCGCGATTATCAACTATGCAGGTGATGGCATGGCGGCAATGTGGAACGCACCACTGGATCAAGCGGATCATGCCCAGCGTGCCTGTCGGGCAGCACTTGCTATACAGGCGGCCATGCCCGCATTAAATGATAAGTGGGCGGAACGAGCAGGAATGCCGTTGAAGGTGGGGATTGGTATAAACTCCGGTGAGGCCCTAGTGGGAAATGCGGGCAGTCGTCACCGTATTAAATACGGACCAATGGGTCACACGGTTAATCTTGCCAGTCGGGTGGAAGGAGCAACTAAGCAATTAGGAGTCTCAATTCTTATTACCGATAGGTCGCAACAATTAATTGGCGACGAGTTTTTGGTGCGTGAGGTTTGTCAAGTGCGAGTAGTCGGAATTCAACAAGCAGCGACCGTCTTTGAATTACAAGATTTGCAAGTCAAGGCGCAATGGAGACGCAACAAAGAAATCTACGAGAATGCATTGGTATGTTTTTGTAACCGGCAGTTTGCCGAGTGTATAGCGATTCTAGAGCGCGTAATGGAAACGACAGGCTTTATTGATGACCGTCCGTCATTGTTGTTGTCACTATGGGCGCATGAGGGGCTAGGGGGAGATCCGGAGAAATTCGATCCTGTGTATAATCTCGACGCTAAGTGATGCTAACGCAGAATGTTGACATGCACACCGAACTCATAGTCATAGCTAGCACCCGCTCCATTGCTCAAAGGAATCGAAACTGCTGGGCGAACGAAGATCGATTCGCCAATTTGTAGTGAAGCTCCAGCGGTGAGGTTCAAGACGCTAATAGCGTCGGGGGCACCGAGGTCAAAAGCGCCATTAAAGGGAGAGGGCGGATGAAATTGCAAGCGATCCCGCCGCGACATTCCCATGGAATAATGCAACTCTAACAATGGCGTCACAGCGTTTACCCAACCTTCACGATCTTCGATCCATTTATAGGCGAAGGCAATGTCCAGAAACAAGAGAGGCACATCTTTGATTTTTGCGATTGGCGAAAGCTCGGGAGACCCGTTATCGATCAATGCTAACGCTGGATTAGCGCTTGCCGCGATATCGGCTTGGACGTATCCCTGAATAAACAATTTGTCGGTTGGCATCCGCACGAAAGCAATGAAGGGCAGCAAGTGAGCAGCATCGTTGTGGAATTTCATTAACAGTTGTCCAGACGGATTGAACAGGAACTGATCATCAGCAGTAGGTAATGCAACACCCATTCCTGCCGTTATGACACCATCATCCAACCCCCAAATAACGGACTTGTAGTTTAGCACTAGGTTACCCGCTTCATCCGAGCGGATTTGCGAAACTGTGTTTAACGTACCATTGAATATTTGAGCGTTTGACAAAGTGTTGGCAAATGAAAAACGTACCTCGAACGATTTCAGGCCCTCGGCGAAGGTTTTCTCGAAACCAAACGTGTAGCGATTGACATCACCGATACCATCCACATCATTGAAGTAATTATGGTTTAGAATCCAACGGTCGGTTGGTATCGGGCTATTGTTTTCGGAGAGTTTTACTCTTCGCGAGGCGAGGCCACCTGCGCGGGGAATGCGTGGAGGTGGAGGTGGGAGAGCGGATCCGCCGCCGCCGCTACCGCCGGGTCCAGTTGTAATAGTACCGCCGGTGCCGCCCTCTCCGTTTACATTCCAATCGGGGGGAAAGACTGTTCTGTCGTTAAAGTTTAGGGGATAGGGCGTGCCATCAAAAAAATCGCCCCACATATTGGGCATGCGAGAGTCGGCAAGCATGCGGGCGCGAGCTAGGAGTTGTGCTCGTGTATAAGTTTTCCTAGTGGTAGGTTTGGGTGCGGGCTTTTTGGGCCGCTCCGCGTCCGAATCGTCAGGTTTTGGCTTATCCTGCTTATCAAGAGTTTTTTGGGGGACATCGGAAGTATTCTGAGTCGCAAAAGCAGCGTCGGCAGAAAGTATGAACGTTATAAAACCAAAGGTAAATCGAACAATGTATTGTTGGGAACGCATCGCAGCTCACAGTTTTAAAACTTGTATTCAACTTAATTGACATAATTATCGACAAAATACGGCGATTGCTTCAATATCAATTCATTTCAAGTTAAAAACAGCCAAAATAGTGGCTTACGGACCGCGCCGCTACTCCGCCAGCATGATGTTGGTGAATTGAGCGGCTGCTGTATTAAGTTGACGAGTGAGGTCATCCACGCTTTCTAAAACACGATCGCTCACTAGGTACCCCACTTCCGCGGTGGCTTCCTCAGGCACCGATTCGATTAGCTGTGCCATGCGATGATGGACGCTTTGTATTCGTTGCAGCCAGGACACGATTTTTAGCAGTTTGGGCTTTGACGCAGAATCTTCTTGAGCGATGTGGGCCAAGTCAACGAGCATATGCTGGGCAACTTCCCCGGCCGTAAGGCACATGAAGCCCCAGGCTGTCGTCCAGTCTTCGGTGAGCAAAGGGGCATCGCCGGCGTCGTCGTAGTCTTGACAATGTTCTACAAGGTTGTCCATCGTTGCTTCGAGCGACGCAACAAATTGTGAGTAGGATTCTTCGTGCTGGCTTAACAGGTTGAGGCTAGTCCACCTGAACCTTGGAAGAAGTTTTGCCACGGCGGTTTGTTGACGATGAGCATCCAGAAGAATTGAAATGTCGTATAGAACTGAGCGCAGTTGACTACGGTTTTTACCAAGGCTGACGATTTCTAGGCGTGCCTGTTGAAACTGCAGGATAGAAATTGTAACCGCGGGTCGATCCATGACATCGGCTAACTCAGCAATGTGCCTGGCGCCATGTTTGAGATCTTCAAGCGGATTTAATTTCGTTTCTAGATTGCGCATGCTAGCCATTGCCCAAAATGAGAGGCGCATATTCAGAAGTCGGATTGCCTGCAGGTGATCATCTTCACTGATATCGTTCCAATCCCCGTTAGCGTCCTGCATCGCCTGAAGGGAGACGAGTGCCAGATTAAGATATTGTTCAGCTTGCTCGAAGCTATCCTCAGAGTTTTCCCGACGTTTTAATTCCGCCAGTTGGTAATAGCCTTTGCTTAAGTCACGTTGAACGGTCAACGTCGTAGATGCGTCAATCGTTGGGCTTTCCAATATTTGTTGACGAATTATTTGGGCTTGTTCATATGATTGTTCTCCCAGTGAATAAATCTTTCGTTCCACGAGTACGGTGCCCACATTCATACAGGCATTGGCAAATAGTCTCGCATATTCCAAGTTGGTGGGATTGCCGGTGTGAATCGCCTGTCGATAATTTCGGACCTGTTTTGACAAAACAGAAGCTCTCTTGAAATTGTCGGTGTTATCTTGGGTATGAATTCGTACCAGTGGAGTTAGATAGCTTGATAAATTGACTTGCAATTGTTCTTGATCGTCATCGGATTGTTCCAGCAGTGTCTGCACAGTTGTTGCGGCATTATCGTAGTGGGCGATGGCCGAAAGAGTGTTGTCTTGAGCTTCCGCGATTTGTCCTATCTTAAATTCAAGATCAGCGCTATCCGCAAGAAAGGTTCGCTCGTCGGAAAGGCTACCGGCACGTTGGTTGCGCAAACTTTCGTAGTACTGTAATGCTTTATCAAGCATTACCTCACGAACTTCACGCGTATTAGGGGTTTGCAGCAACTCATTCTGGGTGACGACTACAAAAAAATCATCAACTGTCTGCTTGGAGCGTTCGAAACTTTTGCGAGCGTCGAGTAAGGCATCATTGGTAACGAAGTAGGCGACTGTCATCGTGATCAACATCGCGAGCACGCCGAGAATTGCGGCTGCGCTACTGCTAGCGATTAATCGGTTACGAAGGCACCACCGCGTGAGTCGTTCTGCATTGCCAATTGGTCGCGCGAGGATTGGCATTCCTTGCAAGAAGCGTTGTAGTTCTTCCTGTAGTTCAAGAGCAGATTGATACCGCTTGTCTGGAGATTTTTGCAAGCACTTCATACAGATTGTGGATAAATCCTGCGGAATATCTGGATTGCGGTCTTGAGGATTTGTCGGTTCTTTATTGAGCACTTGGCGTATGGTTTCGTAAACGCTGGCTGCCGCAAATGGCGGGTTGCCGGTGAGCAGTTGGTATAGCGTCGCACCTATGGCGTAGATGTCACTGCGGGTGTCGACTTCATCGAGATTTCCGCGTGCCTGTTCAGGTGGCATATAGCTCGGGGTTCCGAGGACAGACCCCTCCATCGTCATCCCCGATTTTTCGTGTACTTGCTTGGCAAGTCCAAAGTCGGTCACCAAGGGGATGTCTTTTTTATTAACGAGCACATTTGCCGGTTTTATATCGCGATGGAGGATGCCGTTGTCATGAGCCAGATGTACAGCTTCACAAACACCGGAAATGTAATTGGCGGCGCGGCGTGGGGCGAGAGGCCGTTCCCGCACCAAGTCTGCGAGACTGTCACCAGGGACGTATTCCATAGAAAAAAAATGACGCCCGTCGACTTCGCCGATTTCGTAGATTGTTACGATATTAGGGTGGTTCAGGCTCGCGGCGGCTTCCGCTTCAGCGTAAAAGCGCTCCATCTCGTCATCATTAGCAAATTGCCCGGATAGGATCATCTTGATAGCGACTTCACGATTGAGCGCTATTTGACGAGCTTTGTAAACTACGCCCATGCCGCCCCGGGCAATCTCGCTGAGTAATTCATAGTCGCCAAAGCGATTTGCCATATCGGCATCTGCTAGGTCGGCTTGGCGGTTTTGACCACGCGTTTGGCGCAGTGATTCTGGTCGGTTATCCGTGGCGTAGTCCCCCTGAAGTGTTGGCGAATTGTCTATGTATTCCCCTTGCAGTGGGCCCTGGAGAGTCTCGAGATGTTTTGCGTCGGTTAGCGGCGAATTTTCATGCAACGTTTCGACGTGTTTGGGTTCATCCGTGGCGGCGTTAAAGATTTGATCCAAATACGATTCGACCTCAGTAGCTTGGTTGTTTTCTAGGAGCTTGGCGAGTTCATCGAGTTGTTGCTGTGTGAGGTTGGTCATAATCGTGTTGCGTTTGAGTGTGAATAAAGTAATTATTGGTTCGTTAATTATACTGTTTATGGTTCACGGTGATATCCGTGAGCGCAGTATGGAAACGTGCGTGAAGACAAATGGCCGCGGTTTTTCGTGGTCACGTTTGGCGTCTTACCCGAGTGGATTGCGCAAGAACTTCTGGTATGGCAGTGATACGCCGTCGATCTTGATATTGTCGACCGTAAGTTCGGTAGGGGGCTCGAATCCTAGGGCGCCGGCTGCGGCAACGACATCGTCTTGGTCGACTCCATCGCCACTGACTCCTAAACCGCCGATTAGGGCAGCGGATTTATATAACGGTGAGGCTCCCGGAAAAAAGACAACCCCGTTTTCGTTGAGGGAAGTTGTCGCGTTTGATTGGCGGTGAAAGTTTCGTTCTGGATTGAATCGAGTGAAGCCCAAGACTGATTGAAAATCAGAGGATGGAGTGGGTCCGGCGATATTTTCCGCGGTAATGGGATCTATCCCTGGGTCATTAAGAATTGAAAAACACCCCGCGTCAGCCGAGTCAATTCCATCGGGGAAGCGGGGGTCTGCGAGGAAACGGAACGTGCGGTTGGTGTGAGCCTTGCCGAGTTGATTAGTATCGCAGAGGTCCACAGGATTTACTTCTGCGGCGCTGTTATAGTAGGCCATGTTACGGGCCTTGGCGACAGCGACGGCAATGGAGAAATAGGTTGCATCGGGCATGCGGTAGAGACCCAGGATTTCGCCATCCAAATCAGCTACGGCAAATACCATACGGGTTCGCGCTCCGGGTGTCCCGTCGGCGAGCAAGCGAATTCCCGCGCGTACTTCGTTTGCCTGAGCAATTGAATTGTTAATAATCGTTTCGACGTCCTGTTGTGTTATTTGCTCCAGGATCGGGTTACCGTCTACGTCGAAAGTTGTATGAACTTTCCCGGCTTGGGGCATCACTAACCATTGGTCTGGCACCTGAGTACCACCGGCGTAAAATATTGAAGTGCCCGTATTGTCACTGCCAATGATTTGATCGACACCGTTTGCTGGGTTTCCAAGGGAGAGCTGGCTACCCAATTCGGTGATTTGAGTAAGACCCGCCCTGGGGTCGGCCGCCGTTGGATTGGGCCCCACGACTTCAAGAGTGATGCCGACGAGGTCGATTCGTCCAAATGGTAGGTCGAAGCCAACAACCGGTGCAACGCCGTTTAGCGTTGGCACCGATGCTCCTGCGGCGCTACTTCCACCGGCCGCGGCAAATGCTATCCATTCTGCTTCGAGAACTTTGGGGGCATTAGTTCGGTCAACAGCTGCTTGGAGAACTTCTGTGCGCGAGGCATTCACGGAAACTGGCCCCGTTTTCACGTTGTTACCATATTCGGTAGTAAATCCCTGTTCGTGCGTTGCATAGCCATCGGACCCAGGAAAGAAGACTCCAATTCCACCCGTGATCTGTCCGTTTTTATATAGAGGTACACCGCCCGGTAGCGTAGCAATTCCTCGCGACTGAGCTAAGGGCAGGCGACCGGACTGGAAGCCATATGACTCGGGCGCGTATATTTCCTGCCCGGAAGGGACTTGAGCGGGATCAATATTAAAGCGATATGGTAAAAGTGCATCAGTAGCTTCCCGAATGCCGTTGGCCCCAGGGTGTAGAATGCTGTCGCGGTTTGTATGCTCAATATCGAATAGATCGACCGTCGGTGTGAACATGACGCCTGGCGGAAAGTGCGCACCGGTGCCAATTGGTGCGACTGTGCCTGGCCCGCGGATGACAGAATTGGGATCCGTGATATTTGGATTCGCTTCCACTTCGCGTTGGGTGATGGTTGATTGGCTGATCATGCGAACTGTTCGCGACGTTAGTGGCGCACCTTCATTTGCGAAAAAGGCCGCAGTTCGAGCTTTTGCAACCGCACCGTCAATTGCGAAAACAAGAGTCGCTTCATTCATGTTAATGTTGGTGCCAACTCGGACGCCAAGAATTGCGCCTCCGCGGTCGACAATCGCTACGATCGCGTCGGCAGTAGTGCTGCTTGCCGCCGACGCACGGTCCAGTAGGGCTTTGACGTCGGATTCGGTGATGGTGATAGACTGGTTAACTACAGGTGCGTTGAGGTTGAGGCCATTGATAACATTAAGAGCGTCTGC
>JABHUV010000056.1 GCA_018658605.1 Planctomycetaceae bacterium
CAGTTAACGCCTCGCCAAAACAAATCGCTTTACCGGCAATGATGTGCATCAACGGCCCACCTTGCAAACCAGGGAAAATACTGCGATTGATCGCCTTGGCATGTTCGTCTTTACACATCACCATCCCGCCTCGAGGGCCTCGTAAGGTTTTGTGCGTCGTCGTAGTCACAAAGTCTGCACACTCGACTGGATTATGATGGACGCCGGCAGCAACAAGTCCCGCATAATGAGCCATATCAACAAACAACAACGCTCCAACATCTTCCGCAATCTGGGCAAAATCTTCATGGGGCATTTCTCGCGGATAAGCACTGGCACCAGCCACAATCAATTTTGGTTGGTGCTCTTTCGCTAACTTTGCTACTTGATCCATATCTAAACGGTGCGTCTCTGGGTCTACTCCGTAGCTCACAAAGTCGTAGAGAATACCAGAAATATTGAGATGCATACCGTGCGTCAAGTGACCACCGTGAGCGAGATCTAGGCCCATCACACAATCGCCATATTCTAAGCACGACAAGTATACGGCCGTATTGGCTTGGGAGCCCGAGTGCGCTTGAACATTAACTGCATCGCTGCCGAACAATTGTTTGGCTCGGTCAATCGCTATTGATTCCGTGGTATCAACATGCTCACAGCCTCCATAATATCGGCGACCTGGATACCCTTCGGCGTATTTATTGGTCAAGACACTGCCGCACGCTTCCATCACAGCGCGACTCGTATAATTCTCGCTAGCGATCATCTCCAATCCAAATCGTTGGCGATTGCGTTCCTGTTCAATACTCTCAAAAACTGCGGGATCCTGCATTTGCATTACGCTCATTCGTATGTTCACTTCCTGCTTTTCTGCGTCCAACGGGCAAATTGAATACAATTCCAAATGCGTTAAATAAAAAATAATCTGTTGTTAATTAAAAATTGTGGAATCCCAACACTATCTCGTCAATCAGAGAACACTAGAAATAGTGCCTAATCTGTGATTTGCTGCACTCTTACTTGTAATGCACCTTCATTCGCTGTTAGTTCGGACGGTGAATCATTTACTCGAAAATAAAGCACTCCACTCGATGGAATCATAATATCTCCACCCTCTCCAACGGCACCATAATTAGTTAAGCCAGTTTCGCCAAGTTGTTGTGGTTCATCGAGTGCAATCAATAGTTTTCCCAACGGCTGCCCCCGATGATAGCGTATCGTAATCCCTCCTGCTTCACTTTCCCATGGTACGCCCTGCGGCTGCTCGGCAGAGTCTTCACGGTGAATGACAAATCGCCCCGTAGCCATAATTGCCAATTTCATTCCTGCGGTAACTCGCAAACCCGTCGACTGCCAACCACGGTCTGCACGAACTGAAATTACTTCGGCCGCTAATTCAAGTGGCCGAACCTCGACAACATCAATGGATTCTCGGGCAATATCAAATCCATATTCAATATTCATCACAAATACTTGCCACTGCTGTCGAACCTGAAACCATTGCTCGCCATAGGCTTTTACCAGATCCAGCGAAAACTCAGGCGAACTGTCGCCGATGTTCTTCAAGTGTTCACGAAATATATTTTGAAAAGTGGGATGAGTATCTAAAAAACTACAAGCCGCCCAACTCCAAGCGTAAGCATCTACTCGCAACTTTGCATCACTGCCAAAATTCATGATCTCTTGGATCATCAACATTTTTTTTTCAGCAACTTGGTCTTTGATGATCTTAATTCTGCCCCAATAAGGAACGTCTTCTTTAGCTTTTGGCATCTGCCGCAGCTGAAGTTGTGTGCCATCCCAATTATGTGTAGCTAATAACTCAGCCATCCCCTCCATGTACCAAGGTGGTCCAGCACTCGAAAAGTTTTCAAACATGAACGCATGCGTAGCCTCGTGCAACAGTAAGTGACGGCGATAGTAGGCGCTGGGTTGCTCATTGATAAACAATCTGTTGCCAAACGCATATCCATGATCAAAGCTAGGTAATGTTGCGGGAATCAAGCCAGCCGCGTCAAATTTCTTGCGATCTTGTATTAAACAAACCGATATTTTCCAAGCCTCCATTTTCTCGGGAGCAATATTGAAATACTCACACCATTGCGGCATCGCCAATTCAACGATTTTAGGCAAGCTCTGAATATCCGCGTTGGCGGGCATGTCGGTGTAAAGTGTTAGATGTTTGCCCTGTATCGTTCGAATACCCTGCGCGAGAATCTTCTCCGGGTCCAACGGATTTTTTTGAGCAGCTGCTGCGGGCCCCTCAATCTGTATTGGCAACGGCTGCATAGCCAGTTTCGTTTGTTCGTCAGGACTGACTGCAACTGTAGCTGGAAGTTGGGACGGAGGTGTTCGCCGCGGAGTTAGCGCCTGTTGTTGAACACTCTTAGTCGACACTGCACCATTTTGTTTTACTACCGGATTGTCAGGTTGTGCGGCTTCACGCGACGAACAACTCACCAAAAGCAAGCAACACCAGCCCACAGGGCCCATGATGAATCTATTCTGTGAGCCGCTGCGCATCATTACAGTCTCCGGCGATGTTTCGCGGGTCCTCGACCACGCATCGCAGCGACCGCAGCGACCCGTTCCTTTTTATACTCAACCGGTGTTTCAACTTTTAATTCAAAGCCTTCCATCTCGTCCTGCTCCAACAAGCGATTGATCCTCACCTCAATCTTCGTCAACAACTCGCCTTCATCATCCGAAACAAACGTATAGGCCACACCTTCACGGCCCATCCGACCAGTTCGGCCAATACGATGTACATAGTCATCACAATCTTCGGGCGTGTCAAAATTGATAATGTGTGAAATGCTCGTTACATCGATGCCTCGTCCGACAACGTCCGTTGCCACAAGCACTTTCAATGTTTCATTTCGAAATTTCTTCATCACCCGATCTCGCATCGATTGGTTCATATCACCATGAATGCAGCCCACGTTGTCGAAGGTCTCAGCTAATTGCTGGGCAATACGATCGGTCCCTCGTTTTGTGCGACAAAAAACAATGGCTTGATGAGGCTGTTCACGTTGTATCAAACGTTTCAATAAAGCAAATTTTCGCTTGCGATCCACCGTAAAATAAAACTGATCAATGGTGTCAGCCGAAACGTTCGTAGAAGAAAAATCCAACGCAATCGGCTTGTACATATATTGCGACGACAAACGTTGAATCGAAGGCGGAACCGTCGCACTCAGCAATAATGTCTGACGGTCTTTACGGGTAACGGCGCGAAGAATCTTTTCAATATCCGGACGGAAGCCAATATCAAGCATGCGGTCTGCTTCATCAAGAACGACACACCACGCCTCATGTAGATTCAATGTGCCGCGGTTGATATGGTCGATCACTCGACCAGGTGTTCCCACCACAACCTGCACACCGTTCTTCAACGTTTCGATTTGCTTCTTGATCGGATGGCCACCATAAACAGCGATCGTTTTGATATCCATATAGTAAGCAAGTTTTTCAAATTCTTCGCGAACCTGTCCGGCTAACTCTCTTGTCGGTACCAATATGAGGGCCTGCACACCCGGTATCTCTTGCGACGAAGCCAGTTGCTCGAGAATTGGGATAGCAAATGAAGCGGTTTTACCGGTACCCGTTTGGGCTTGCCCCATTACGTCATGTCCATCCAGCGCCGGAGGAATAACGCCAGCTTGAACCGGAGATGGCTCTTCATAACCTGCTCGCTCTAGCGAACGCAGCATGTTGCGACTCAGATCCATATCAGCAAAGCCTATTTGCTGCCCATCTTCGTTACTGGGGTTACTTTCGTCGCCTTCGCTTGCTGTTTCGTTTGTCTGGTCCGCCTGCGAACCACCATCAATATCCATTCTAAACCTGATTTCTTTTACTGTTTTTGTTTCTTTAGCTACCCATAAACTAACCGTTTAGACCAGTTCTGTTAACGGCAAACCCTAAGAGTCGTTACGAACAAGCGCATATATTTCATTTTGAATCGACTCAACCCCATTGCCCACAGCAACAAGAACACCTTTTCGATTAACTAAGAAGGTTCGCGGGATGGTATTTACATCAAACTTTATACTCAGACGTCCCGCATCGTTGCCGAAAATATTATCCCACGGCTGACTCTGTTTGGTCAAAAAACCCTCTAAAACATGACGCGTATCACTGCTGACACCAATAACCACAAAATCATCATGTTGCAAATCCGTAAAAATACGCTGTAAATAAGGCATCTCTTCAAGACAATAAGGACAATGCGTTGCCCAAAAATTGATGAGCACAACTTTTCCACGTTGCGATTCAAGGTCAAAAACCTTAATACTAGAATCCGTGCTCAAGCTAACACCTCGACAGGTAATGCGCTGCCCCATGAACTTCGAGGTGACTGGCTCGGGGGCGGTCAAATTTACCATAACCAGCAGCACAATCATCAACCCAGCAAGATAGTACAGCGTCCGGCGAGTTCCTAATCCGGTCGACTGAGGCAGTGGTTGCGGTGACAAAGATGCGGGGGATAAATCAGACGCTGTCATCGCTATTACTTTCTGGAGAGGTTTCATGCTGGGAATCTAATTCCGGATTAAATGTCGCCAACAATTTTCGACCTTTGTAAATATTGTACGCATCTTGGGCGGTTAATGGTCGCTGGACATTTTGTTGAGCAAACCAAACATCATCAGCGGCATCAACAACTACGATGCCAGCGACCCCTGCACGAGTGGCTTCGGCCGACAACACACGATCTCCAAAGAAAAACCCCAACTGAATCAGCTGTATCTGTTCATACCCTCGGTCGTGTGCACGACGTTGTAATCGTGCGATATCGATTTTCGCTTGGCTATCTAAGTCGTTCGCATCCATCTCAAATATTTCATTATGCGTAACTCCTTCCGCCGCAAACAGTGCATAAATATCTTCGGGATTACAGTGCGTTAGATCCGCAGTAACGCTTTGTACCTCGGGAGTGGCTATGGCGATATTCATCAACGGCTCGTCGCCTAACAAATATTCATAACGAAACAAAAAACAAGTTTGCTGCTCATCAAATCCCGGCCAATACATCTCCGCTTCGTCGTATAATTCCAATCGAGCGGGAGGTAAGCCCATTATGTGAGGTTGTGCAAGGTACAGTGCTAGCTCACCCTCAGCTCGAGCAGTCGGCGTTGTATATTGCACATCAACCTCATCGATGACTGATAATTCTTCGGCATATTTCAAAACTCGAATACGAATCGCCGGTTCCTCTGCTAACGTTACCAGACGTTGTCTCCCCGCGTCCTGTTCGAGTTTTATCAGCGCCGCTGCCGCTTCAACTTGGATCCGCCGATGGCCAAGATTCATCGCTTGAAATACTGGCGATGATAATTTGGGGTCACCCACTAGGGCCAACGCGTCGCACAGTGAAACTGCCAATGAAACACCCTGGTTGACCTGTTCGGAAATTTCTGAGGCTGTCAAACCGGCGTGCTGCTTCATGATTGAGCCATCCTCAATCATGCTTAATTGTCCAACCACACCGGTTAACAACTGAACCAACTGTGTACTAATTGGAGTGGCGGCGTGTGGCGTTAATTTGGAATTGCGGCACAAATAATTTGCAAGATCAAGCACTGCCGCCGCAGCAATGGGATGTCGCAGTGCCTGAAATAATGCAGGGAACAATAGATCCCAATTCGTATCGCGTTGTAAATAGGGACTCAAGGCAATCGCAAACCCCGCAACCTCAAGCGGTGGGTCATTAATCAACAACGAAACCACCGCTTCCGTGCTAGCATCATCGGCACGCATTGCCAGCAACAGTAGTATCTGGTGACGAATGCGACTCTCCGTACCCAAAAATTTGTAAAGTTCTATCAAATCCTGAGTTTCTGGCAATTCATTGTGCTCTTGTGATGATTCTGGACCTGTAAATACCGGCGACCGTCGTTGTAAATCAATAAACTGTTCAAGTAGCTTTCCCCACGCGGTTTGTGAACCTTCGTCAAGTGGCACTTCGAGTTGCAATAATTCTTGGAATAACAAACTCATCTCAGCGTCATCGCAATATGAGAACCACGTATCCACGGCAACAGGCCAGTTCTGCGCCGCAGGTGATTGTTCAGATGCTTGCTTAAGAATCGTTATTAATGCTTGAACTTCGTTGCTCACAGTTACTCTCAGCTTCTCTAGGGATGTTCTCTAATAGTCCATTTAATAACACAGCCGTTGACTACTCGCAATGAGCAGCAACGGCTGTGGTCATTTACCATGTCACCATTAGTCACGGACTGGCTTATTTTGCCAAGTGTTGTTCAATCAATTTCACTAATTCAGCGGAATCTGGTTTAACTTTTCCATCAAACCGAGCAATCACTGTGCCGGAACGATCAATTAAGAATTTTTCAAAATTCCACGAAACCTTACCAGCTGCTTTGGGAGAAGTGTTTTGAGCCGTTAAGTGTTTATACAACCCATGGGCTTGGTCACCATTAACATTGATTTTTGAAAACAAATCAAATGCGACAGAATATTTAGCCGTACAAAATTCTTTGATCTCAGCATCTGTGCCTGGTTCTTGAAGGCCAAACTGATTACAAGGAAATCCTAGAATCGAAAGGCCTTTGGTGTTGTATTTAGCATGAAGTGCCTGCAACTGCAGGTATTGAGGCGTACGACCTCAGCGACTTGCCAAATTGACAACTAACAACACACGCCCTTCGTACTTCGCAAGCTTCACGTCTTTGCCATCGATGTCTTTGGCTGTGTGATTTAAGGCAGCGGGCACTTTATCTGCTCCTTGAATTTCTTCGTCACCATAGCAAGCGAAACATATCGTTATCGCCAGTATAGTTAATACCGATCTACTATATTTATTCAACATTTGAAAATTCCTTTCTTAATTAGTGATTGGATGCTCATCCAACTTCTTTTATTGTATCCTGTAGAGATTACTACTGATATAGCCTAACATCCTAGACATTGTATTTGAGGGATCGCCAGCATGCAATTTAGATTTTCAATTGTCCTATTATTGCTATCACAATCGATTTTTGTCTATGGCCAAGACAGTACTATTAAGATCGAAGCTGGCTTGCATGACCGAATCGGAGTGCCGGTGCAGTCACCAATTCCGGACAGTGTTCCCAATCGCCACCCATTCGTTCTCATTTCCAATGACACTAATGAACGGGTGCCTACTCAATCCGATTACAGTGGCGACGTTCCCGTCGTCCGCTGGATGCTAGAGGAACCACTGTATTCAGGACAATCTCGCAGTTACAGCTTCGTCCTTGTTGATGGATTTCCCAAGCGGATTCCGCGGGTCCGAGCCACCAACACCAACGACGCCATCAAAATCACCGTCGGAGAATTGCCGGTGCTGGAATATAACATGGCGATTCGCCCCAGTCCTGACAAAACCAAACCTTACTACGCTCGCTCTGGATTTATTCACCCCATATTCGATCCACAAGGCAATGTTCTAACGGACGACTTTCCACCAGATCACATGCATCAACATGGGGTCATGTTCCCCTACACAAAAACCACCTTCCGTGGCCAGGCGGTAGATTTTTGGAACCAGGCCGCCAAACAGGGGACTGTAACTCATGCAAATTTAGTAGGAACAGTTACTGGGCCAGTGTTCGGGGGTTTTGCTGCCGAGCTACATCACGTCGCCTTTTTAGGCACAGGCCAAAGCGTCACCGCGCTCACCGAAAAATGGACGGTGGTTGTCTATCAACAAGACAAGTTGTTTCTGATTGACTTCACTTCAACTCAGAAATGCGCGACCGACAATCCTTTGGTATTGCAGGAATATCATTACGGGGGCTGGGCAATCCGCGGCCGTCGTAACTGGGTAAAAACTACTGCTGGTGCTGGATTTCTGACAAGCGAAGGTAAAAAACGCGACGCTGGAAACCACACTCGACCTAAATGGGTTAATATTCACGGTCCAGTCTCTAATGACAAGCAAGCAGGAATTACCGTGCTCAACCACCCCGAAAACTATCGTTTTCCACAGCCAGTTCGCTTACACCCATCCATGCCTTATTTTTGCTGGGCACCAATGGTCTTGGGCAACTATAAAATCGAACCTGGCAAGCCTCTTGTCACCAAGTATCGAATGGTCGTACACCAAGGCGAAGTCAACGCCGCTAAAATGACTGAACTGTACAACGACTTCGCACAACCCGCAGTCGGCAGCACTGAAAAATAAGTACGTTGTCAATTTGTGGTCAAGATTTCGCTAATAATCCTAGCTTCTTCAACACCAGTCAAGCGATCCTTGAGGCCATTGCGCTCGAAGTAAAGGTGTTCATATTCCAAGCCTAGCTGGTGCAAAATCGTCGCATGCCAATCGGCAACCGTGATCCGATTATCGACCGCGGCAAATCCTAAATCGTCCGTCGCGCCGACTGATGCACCACCCTGCACTCCACCGCCGGCCATCCAAGTAATCATCGCGTTCTTGTTATGATCTCGTCCGGCATTAGCAACATTTTTGTCGCTCGGCAATTGAGCAAGCGGCAATCGCCCAAATTCACCTCCCCAGACCACTAGCGTTGTATCCAACAAGCCCCGCTGTTTCAAATCTTTAAGCAACCCAGCAATCGGCAAATCGGTTCGTTCACATGCTGTACGACAACCCTTCTCTAGCCCCGTATGATTATCCCAAATCTGGAAATTAATAAACAGCTGAACAAATCGAACTCCTCGTTCTACCAGTCGCCGCGCATACAAGCACCGCCGACCATAGGAATCAGTCGGTTCCGTGCCAATGCCATACATCGCTAAAGTGGCCTTAGTCTCTTGGGTAATGTCCAATACACCCGTAGCGGCCAATTGCATTCTTGCAGCTAATTCATAACTCGCAATCCGCGCGTCAAGCTGCAATTGCCCCGGTCGATTTTCCAAATGAATCCGATCTAATCCAGCAATTAAATCTCGCTCCAACTCCGTTACCTGATCCGGCTCCTCAAACGCGCGCTCAAGATTTAACACGGGCGATCCGGCACTGCGAAAACGAGTGCCCTGAAAGGTTGGTGGCAAATACCCAGCCTGCCAATTTTGTGTTTGGTTTACTGGCAAGCCCAGTGGATCATCCAACACAACGTATGCGGGCAAATTTTGATTTTCGGTTCCAAGTCCATAAGACACCCATGACCCCATGGCGGGTAATCCGGGCATTTCTTGACCACCATGGATTTTAAACAACGCCGGCTCATGCGTTAGGTTGGTCGTATACATCGACTTGATAATAGCTAAGTCATCCGCACACGTCGATAAATGCGGCAGTACATTTGAAATCCAATGGCCCGCTTCGCCATGTTGAGCAAATCGATAGGGCGCCTTCATCAAAGCGCCTGCCGAGGCTGGGCTTTCCACTTCACTAGCCAGTTCATCAAAATACGATTCGCCGTGTCGTTTGTTTAACTCTGGCTTAGGATCAAATAAATCCATTTGGCTCGGACCACCATTCATAAATAAATGAATCACCGATTGAGCCGGAGCGGCCCGCTGCGCCGCACGTTGCTGCTGACCTAGGGGGCCACGACTTTTAACTTTGTTTTGGGACGGCTCACCATAAAGTTCGGTAGAAAATATGCTCGTCAGCGCAGCGGCCTTTAGGCCAGCGGCAGTGCGCTGCATCCAGTTTCGGCGAGTTATTGGCTGCTCTAACATAGATCCATTATTCTCATAAAATTAGTCGTTCTTAATCGACATACAAAAAGGCTGCGGAATTAATCAATGCATGGCAGAGATTTACCAGTGCTTTATCTGCTGGGTCAGCGACCTGCTCGCCTTGCCATTGTTCTGTCAATTTGTCCAAGAACAAACTTGCTACTTTCATTTCTGTATCAGTGGGCTCTCGTCCAGTCGCGCATAAATATGCATACGTGATTCGCTGTGCGCTATCATTTCCTGCGTATGTTTGTACGCGCCCCGCAAACAACTCCGTCCAGTGATGTATCTGCTTATCGTTCATCAGGTGTAGAGCCTGGGGTGCAACTGTTGAATTCGTACGCTCAACACAATTAGGACTCATCCGTGGTCGATCAAAATTAACCAGCAATGTTGGCATTGTCGTCCGTCGATGCAACACATAGATACTACGTCGCCACCCACCCTGAGTGTCCTTGGAGACAACGAGCCCATCCGCTCTGGGTGTCACGCCATCCGCAGGCCCAAAGGGTTGCAGTGATAACACGTCCGCTATTGCCAACAGGCTATCGCGTACCATTTCCGCATCTAGTCGTCTCATCGGCATCCGTGCTAACCATTTGTTCTCGGGGTCTTGTGCGAAGTGCTGATCGTTTATGCCCGACGTTTGGCGATATGTTCGGCTCGTTACTATCAAGTAATGAATACGTTTGACACTCCAGTCATTTTCCATAAACTCGGCGGAAAGCCAATCCAACAGTTGAGGATGTGAGGGCCGAGCGCCTGCCAGCCCAAAGTTTTCTAGCGTTGTTACTAAGCCTTTCGCAAAATGATGCTTCCAAATGCGATTCACCATGACGCGTGCCGTCAAAGGATGCTCGCGTTTAACCGTCCAGCGTGCCAAGGCTAAGCGGCGGCCTGTACTAACTGTTCGTTTACCATCCACAGCACCTGTTGTGAGCGGTTGCACAACAAACTCCGTGTTTCCATCAGTCAACACAGATGGTACACCCGCGTCTACTCGCCTCGCCGGAGTGAGATAATTGCCGCGGGTTAATATATAAGTCGCCGATGGGTCACCATCATCCCATAAGGCCCGTATTTTTGTCGGCGACTGTAATTTTTCTTTCAATGCAAGGATAGCTTTATTTTGGTTCGTTCGATATTCAGCAAACGCCTCATTATTTAGTTCAACATCCTCAGTCGTTACAGTCAAATATTTTTCAAATCGCTCAGCAAGATAGGTTTGAATTTTATTTCTCTGCTCTTTTGCAATACCAAGCATTTTTTTCACGTCCATGCGAATACTCTGGGGGACTTCCGACAACCTAGTGGTAACCACTTTAGAAATTTCCCTCTCTTCACGACTTGTTAATGCGATTTGCAATGCATCTATTTCCCGCTGCCATATTTCATTATTTGCCTCCAACGCTAGGCGGTCAGTGGTCTTCATTAATGGTAAATACCTCGCCGGCTTGTGACGACCAGTACCCCTTTCCAGAGGCGCATACCAATGGTTTTCATCGAGTGCCCCTTTGAATACATCGAGTAATCGATAAAAATCTTGTTGAGGGATGGGATCAAATTTGTGCGAATGACAACGAGCACATTTGATAGTTAATCCGAGAATAGCCGAACTATAAACTTCTATAACACTATTGATATACCGCTGTCGGTCGGGCACAAATCCCGTAATATTAGAGAATGTCCCATCAGAACTCTGTCGCAGGAATCCCGTAGCGACGAGATTATCAAACACTTCAGTCGTGATATGATCGGCATCCGAATAATCTCCCAATTCGTCACCTGCTAATTGCTGGGTGATGAAATCCGAATAAGGTTTATCTTGGTTAAAACTTTTGATGACATAATCGCGATAGAGGTAATTCCAAGGACGTGGGGGATCCGATTCTTGGATGCCTTCACTATCCGCATAGCCTGCCAAGTCAAGCCATAATCCGCCCCAGCGTTCCCCGTAGGCCGGTGAAGCTAAGACTTCATCAACCAATCGCTCATAGGCAATGGGACTGGCGTCATTAACGAATTCAAGGATTTGTTGTGGGGATGGAGGAACACCTAGCAGATCTAGGTAAAGACGACGAATGAGTGTCGATCGGGACGCTCGCTCCGAAAAATCAAGATTGTGCTTCTTCAATTGTTGGTAAATATATGCATCAATTGGATTGTGTAGAGTTACATTGTTCGGAGTTACAGGATCGGTTGCCGCAACAACCGATATGGGAACAGCAGGACGCTTAACTTCACCAAACGACCAAAACTGCCGGTCCTCGTTTGTAACTGAACTATCGCCCGCAAAATTTGCCGGATTAGCTTTGTCACTATCTGCCATCGCTCCTTGTGCAATCCATTGTTCAAGACGTGTAATTTCATCAGCGGTAATCACCTGAACACTAACTTCCACAATCCGACGTTTGGGGGGCATTTCACCCGCATGAATTTTTTTGAGTAAAAGGCTGTCAGTCGGTCTTCCTGGAACTAATGCGGGCCCCGAATTGCCGCCCGTTAACATTGAATCAAGAGACCGTAAGTCCAAGCCGCCCTCTTGTAATCGTTTGCCGTGGCAGACAGTGCAGCGCAACTCTAAGATTGGAAACACCTGAACGTCACTTACCCGTTGGGTCCGTATCCGCCGTGTAACCTCATCTGATTTTAACCATTTCCAAAATGTCTGTTTTTCAGCAGCCGTCAGCTGCGGAGAATCTTCCGGTGGCATGGCGTCGCTATCCACCATTTTCCAAAGTAACGAATTGGCTGCATCTTTATCAATTGCCCGGCCCGACTCACCGCCGGCAAATACGCCCGCTAGGGATGTTAGATTCAAACCAGCTTTGGGATTGTTGGTATTATGGCAACTACCGCATTTTGTCCGCAAAATCTGTAATACAACTGCTGATTCGTCAGCAACCGCAGGGCTACGACAAGTATGACCGAGCAAGAGCACAGCAATCATAATGATCGTTGCTACTTTCGAGTTTTGGTCTAGTGTTTTCATTACTGGATATACATAAATTCTAAGGTGTTAAAAATTGCCATGCATAAACAACCAAATCACCCGCGTTGCGCGAGGGGGATGCCTAGAACTGCTGGGGCTTTGTTGGGAACGATCCGGGGGTTCGTTAGCGACGAGTTCATCCGCCCACATTGCGCGTAATGTTAGTGCCCCCAGACCACCGCCAAGTGAAGACAACCAATGTCGACGCGTGTTCGTGTTGACCCTGGTCATTATTAATTACCCTTGTCGCTGCTGCATCAGTTCGCTGTACCTCTGTAGCGTTTGACGTTGTCTCGACGAAAGACTTGATTCGCCACGCTGGTGCACTTGTTCTAATATTTTCTCGCCGCGAGCAATTAACTGCTCATCGGCACTAAGCTCATCAGTGACGGGCTTATGTATTTTGAGTTTCGTTTTCGGTTTGCGCTTAGTACTGCCCTGGCCGCTAAACTTCCATCCCAATTTATAGTACAGCGCCGCAAAAGCAGCGCCTCCTAAATGAGCCTGCCAAGCGATTCCCGTGGAGCCACCGACAGAAGATTGCACTCCCAAATAAATGTCATAGCCAACATACATGAGGCCCGCAATCCAAGCATCTACGGGGATAATCATCATTAATAATAACTTGGTTTTTGGATATAAAAAACAATACAGAATGACAACCGATACAACGCCACCCGATGCGCCTACCGCACGGACAACAGGAACTCCTTCGGGCAATGCTAAAAAATAATAACTTCCTGCAAAGATCAAACTGCTGACGATAATCGCCAACAGATAAAACCTGAGAAACTCTTTAGCACCATACCGTTGTTCAACAAACCTACCGAACATCCACAAGCCAAACATGTTAAACGCAATGTGCATAACGCCAGAGTTAGTATGCGGTCCCCAAGCAGCTGCATGCATAAAGCCGGCGGTTATTAACCGCCATATTTGCCATGGGTGGGCGAAAAACGACGAGTCGATCGATAAGGCATCATAGATTTCTTTGTTAAGCTGTGGATTACTGTTACCCGCTAGCCAGCACAAAATATAGACAACCACATTGGCGACGACTAATTTGTTCGTCATGGACATATCGCTCGCCGCGCGCATCATGCTAGGCGTTGATGAATCCGCGTCTCCGCGATAGTAGTCTCGGTCGTAGATGCCCATAGCAACAATTTTACTACAGCTACTAGAAAATATAGAGGCGCTAAGGCAGTTTATTCGAGAGATTATTGCTCTGAATTAACGCTCGTAGCAGCCGTCTTGGCATTGATTTCCGCTTCGAGGGCAGCTTGATCTTTGGCTAGCTGTTCCGCATAACCCTGATTGCGCTGGAAAATAGCTGCTAGCTCTCCAGTCAACTTAATAACTTCCGCAGACAATAGATCGGCATACTCACCCGCTTCTACTTCATCTCGACGATACAACTCTAAATCCAATTCCAATTGCTTTTTTTCTTGCTTGCGAAACAAGACTTGCGTGGCTGCTCTGTTACGTGAATCCGTAATGCGTGAGATGTCGTGCAAGGCGCTGTCGTTGGTGTAATTGAGAGAAGCAACTCGCGATTGATAGCCATGAAAAACATCGGTGAAGTTATGCACTGGGCGGACATAGTATTCAATAAGCTTTTCGGCAACTGGGTCAACGCCTTCGGCTCCCGTCACTAAGATCGATACTGGAACAATGCGAGTATCTTGCACAACTTTTTCAGCGGCCGCAATAAAAATAATTTCGTCTTCTTGGAACGTGATTGAATCGGATTTACTGCCTGGGATCAGGTTTGTTCTTTGCGATTCATTGTCGTAATTCACTACGCTCGGCGTGTGATGATGCAACATTGGCACGACCGCTTCGCCCGCTCGGAAATCACTGCCTACAATGTTGGCCTGAATGTCGTCACCATTCACCTTTTGGTTCAATGTGTGATCTTGTGTAAAGCGAATCTTATACCAAATATTTCGTGGATTTGCTTCTCGGTCCACCAGCGGTGAACCGTCCGCTTTAAATCGCTCTCGCATTGCCGATAAGTCATACCGCTGTAGCTGCTGCTGCAGCGGATTATTGACTGTATCAAAAACATGGTCGATGTGAGCAGGATCCATCGTTCCAAACATCGGATCTGTGTTATCTTCAAAACTTAAAGCTTGCTGCTTGTATTTGTTCTCTGGTTTCACCGCAAAGGGAGCATGTGCATCCGTTGGCATCTTCTGATACATCGCAACGGGGATGCCAGCAACCATGACTTGAGGGTTGAAAATGGTTGGTGCAAACACATTTTTGAGAGTAATCACCGCACCGTTGACCGCTTCGACATTGTATTCGCCAAAATAAACAGCTGGCACGCTTTGGGCTTGACCACCTGCATTTTGCATAACAGCTTCGCGGAAAAACAAAAACCGACTGCCCACTTCTATGCCATGTTGGTCATCTGCCAATGTAACATCTGCTATGCTATCGACGATGTTGGGAGTAAGTTGCATCCGGGTCAAATTGACGCTACGCCAGACTCGACCTCGCCCCATCAACGTTCGCTGATATTCATGTCGAACGCCGATTAACGACTCCGCAATACTCGTATCACTGACAATAGAGCCATCTGGTCTTGTACCATGAAGTAATACCTGTAAATCTTCTTCTGCTTCAGCTCGAGCAGCGATATTGTCTTCGTATTTCTTTGTCCACTCATGCCGGACCTCCAGCACTCGACCAGCAAACGCAAATAAAACTACGTTTACAGCTAACAGCAAAAACATCATAAAGATGTGAAACCAACGCCACTGCTTAATAGATAGAAAAAGCATGACAGTAAAGATCAAGCCGTAGCCGACTATGATAATTTCTATTGTGCCCATTGATATTCTTCTCTCTACTGTGAAACAAAACCTTCTAGAACCAAATTGGGGGTCCTAGTTAATAGAATCACAAAAACGTGCTTCTATTATATACACCCCCCCTAAATAAAATTAGCCACCTAGTATTCTATCGAGTTTTTTAGTACTCCAAAAATACCTCAACAGCCGAATTAAACAATGTTTCTACTAGTTTCATGCGTTTCACGCTGTTCAATTAAAGCCCCAGAGAATCGTGAGGCTAACGCATCTCTTAAGCTCAATACTAGAAAACAGTCCCTTGCTAAGCAAGCTAATTACTAGCTTCCTATCTAAGAACGGGCATTAGTTACTCCAATCTGGGGTTTAAAGCACCAAAAATTATGCATTACAGCATATTTCCTTAAGCATTTGCTGTTTCTGAACGATTCGAAGTCTATTGCGACCGATTCCGATATTGATCGGTACAGCTTTCGTATTCGGAATATAGTCCCTAAACATCCACAATCAGCCGCACCAAGATATCTGCCTCAATAATACGACTGGTAATCAAAAATGAAACAAGTCGCTTTTTACTCCTCACACCTTCAATTTGCTTGGAGGACCGTTGTCATGGCTGGGCTGTCGCTGCTTCTTTTTCAACTGGGCTGTAGTCGTACCTTCTATCGTAAGCAAGCAGATCATGAAGCGATTCATATCCTCAACGAAAAAGGAAACGACCCCCGTTGGAACATGGAGGACTTCTCGATTGAAATCGACAAACAGAGTCGCATGTTTAGTGTCGATGATCCTGATTACCCAGCAATGCCACCAGATGATGAAGCAGCAAGTGTTTTCATGAAATCGGTGGACGGCATGGAAGGCTATGACAACTGGGAAAAAGACGGACAACTGAAACACTTTGAGAATCCAGAATGGCGCCAACATTTACCACTCGCGGAAGACGGTAAATTACACATTAATGGACAGGACGCGGTTAGACTTGCATTGCTACATTCCTCTGCTTACCAACGACAACTTGAAACGATGTACATGTCAGCATTAGACGTAAGTGCCGAACGATTCGAATTTGACACTCAATTCTACGGTGGGTACGGTGGCGACTATCGCTCTCGCGGAGCTGCTGTGGCTGGGTCTGCTCGCAGTGACCTCACGCTAGCAACACGCAGTATCCAAATGCGGCAAAAATATGCCCAGGGTACAAGCCTCGTTGCTAATTTTGCCAACAGTCTTATGTGGCAATTCAGTGGTCCTGATACTCACAGCACTACATCACTCATCGATATTAATCTTGTGCAACCCTTACTTCGCCAAGGTGGTAAAGACAAGGTTCTAGAACGTTTAACGCGTACTGAACGTCAGATGCTGTACAAAATTCGAGACTTCCAACGATACCGCAAAGGGTTTTATCTAGACATCCTTACCGGTAACTCGGGAGTTCAAAGCGCCAGCCGTATTGGTGGTCTATTTGGTGGTTCGGGTCTGTCTGGCTTTACCGGAGTCGGCTCCGGTGGTTTCGGCGGACTCGGCGGTGGAGGTGGTACTGGTGGAGGAATCCCTCGATCGGCCGGTGGCTATCTCGGATTGTTGCAAAATTTACAGCAATTGAATAACCAACGAGCCAACATCACTGCATTAGAAAGCTCATTACGATTATTTGAATCATACTTTGCGGCTGGATTCACAGACTTTAACCAAGTCCAACAAACACGTGCCTCGTTCTATCAGGCTATTAGCGACCTGATGCAAGCCGAATCCACATTTAACGCTTCGCGCGATACCTTTACCAGCGAAATCGGACTACCACCAGATGTCCAAATTGTCATCACCGGCGATGAACTCAACGATTTCAATTTAATCGATCCCTACATGCAAAATCTTCAAAATGAAATTCTAGTCATTCAAAATCGAGTTGGCGATTTGATTGTTAGCATGAATATTGCTCCTCAGAGTACTAGCACCAGTTGGACGGATGAAATTGAAACTGCGCTAAAAAGCTTACGAGACGAAGCGAATAAAATGGTGGCAATTCACCAGCAAATCTCTACAGCAGGATTGGAAACTGGGCGAAGCGATATCAATAAAATGACGGGCATCATTCCAACGCGAAAAGCGTTTGTTAGTCAGGTTAAAGTATCGCTTGAAGAAAATAACTTAGTTTCCGACACCGCGCTGCAAACCGATTTACTGGAATCCGATTACCTAGACGATCTTCCAAAATTACTCCTCAATGACGTTAAAGATGTCGCCGACAGATTAATGGCCGTACAACCAGCATATGCCAACCTAGGCAAAGCGATTGACGATCTACTAGCCAATGGAAAAGGATTGGAGGAAGAGGAGTTGCTGAAACAAATTGAAGCAACCGTGATTTCCATCATGCCTGAACTGTTGATCAAAATATCCAACGATGCCTTGGAATTGTCCCTCGTACAAACCAGTGCTAGAGCTGAGAGCATTACCTTGATACCTGTCGACTTAAGTGTTGAACAAGCCTATGAAACCGCCAGCAATAATCGCTTGGATTGGATGAACCAGCGTGCTGGGATCATGGATCAATGGCGATTAATCTCCTACAACGCCGATAGTCTCGAAAGTGACCTTGATATCGTCCTTTACGGTGGCATTGGGAACACTGGCGACAATCCGCTGAAGTTTCGTGACACTAACGGAACTCTTAAGGCTGGCATTGAATGGGACGCACCGATCACTCGATTGCGTGAACGTAATACATATCGCCAAAGTTTAATTGAATACGAGCAGGCCAAGCGGGGGTATTACAACTACGAGAATGGACAATATCTGGCGCTCAAAACGGCGTTACGAAATATCCAAATGCAAAAAATCAACTTTGAAGTGCAACGCAAGCAACTGCAAGTAGCAGCACGAGGCGTACTCTTTGTGCGAACTCGGTTACAAGAACCACCAGGTGAAACTGGCACTCGCTTGTCACCTACCGTGGCTCGTGACCTAATCCAACAACTGCAAGGATTGCAGCGAGCTCAGGATAATATCTTACGAGTATGGGTTGGGTACGAAATTGCTCGGGGCCAACTCGACCTGGCACTGGGCACAATGCAAATCGACGACGAAGGCATGTGGATTGATCCAGGTCCAATCGGACTTAAATATGGTTATCCCAAAAACAATGCAAATGACGACGATAAAAAGTAAACGAATCACCTCAGGTTAACCAATCCTCGATACCAATTGATAATTTAATATAGAAATGCCGCAACGGATTCCGTCTTCTAGGGTTGTATAAATGCCATAAAACTGGCGGTTTCTCTCTTACAATTTAAGGTTGCCTGAGTAGATAATGGTATTGTATAAAGAGCAGGCAATATTAAGCTGTGGCTTAATATCGAACATGCCTATCATCATGTTCATTAAGCCATCACGCTAATTCTTACAAACCATCGAGAGCCGTTGATTAGATCAAAATTCATTTTCAGGAATCGCCACTAACAATGAACATTCGCCAAGACACACGCCGCAGTGGAAACGCCATAGTTATTCTTTTGGTTATTGTCAGCCTCGTATTCGCACTTGGCTATTTTGCTTACGACACGGTAAAAACTGCGCTCTCGCAAAATCAAGTTGCCAGCTTCAAGTTCCGCCAAGTTGAAAATGGCTTGTTTAAGCACACCGTAATCGAATCTGGGGTTATCGAAAGTTCACAAAACATCGACATCATCTGCAATGTAAAATCTCGTGGCGGCGGAGTACAAATCATCTGGGTTATCGACGAAGGTTCCCAGGTCGCAAAGGGAGACAAGCTTGTCGAGCTCGATACCACCACGCTTGAAGACAGTCTGATACAGCAAAAATTAATCATGAACCGCGCGAACTCTACTAGGATTTCAGCCGATGCAGCTGTTCGTCGAGCGGAGATCGCTCGCCAAGAATACCTAGAGGGCACGTTCAAGCAAAACGAGCAAATCATTGAGTCTAATATTCTTATTGCTAAACAAAACCTTTCCACGGCACTCGACAAAGCTGCCTTTAGTGAGCGCCTCGCAGCCAAAGGTTTTGTGACCCAGCAACAATTACAGGGGGATCGCTTTGCTGTGAAACGAGCGAACCTTGATATGGCTTTGAAAGAAAATGAACTGCAAACATTGCGTGAAATTACTAAGCAAAAAATGCTCGTTGGATTTGATGCCGATATCGAAACTGCGAACGCCACGAAGCAAACTGAAGAAAAAAACTATATTGAAGAAGAAAAACAGCAAACCGAAATTCTACAACAAATTGAAAACTGCATGATCTATGCTCCGGACGCTGGCCAAGTTGTTTACGCGAATCAACAAAGCTCTCGAGGTGGTGCAGAGTTTATTGTCGAAGCGGGTGCAACTGTCCGTGAACGACAGTCGATAATTAAATTACCTGACCCAGAGCAGATGCAAGTGAAAGCGAAGGTCAACGAAGGCCGTATCGCTTTTATTCAAAAAGGCCAGCGAGTCGACGTGGTTGTTGGTGCGTTAGAAGGTCAGACATTGCAAGGCGTTGTTTCCAAAGTCAACAAATATCCCGAAGCAACAAGTTGGTTTAATTCTGAAGTTAAAGAATTTGCAACCTATATTAAGATTCTCGATCCGCCTGATGCAATTCGTACCGGGTTAACTGCCGAAGTCGAAATGCTCGTCAATACAATGGCGAATCAAATGATAATCCCAGTACAAACATTGCATGAAGATCGAGAACAAGCTTTTTGCCTAGTCAAACGCCCTTACGATTCTGCTAACCCACTACACAGCCAAGAAATGGGTGGAAAACATGGTGACGAAGACGCGGCGTACTCTGTTGAGATCGTTGAAATTGAATATGCTGCCAGTAACAATAAATTTCTAGCCGTTACCAAGGGCCTTGAAACGGATGACATGATTGTTATGAACCCACGCAGCGAAGAGGAAATTCTTGATCGTCTCGTCACTAATTATCGTGCTCGTAAAGCAATGGCTGAGTTTGACACGGACAAAAATGACTCGCTGTCCCCAGGTGAAGTAGATGCTATGAATGGCCGTCTTGGGTTTGAAGCCATCTCCAGCTTTAAAGCCGTCGACAAAAGCTCCAATGGTCAAATTGATGTAAATGAGCTAGGTGAATTAATTATGCAAACGCAAGAGTCGCTGCAAATTAAGATTGTAAAGGAAATCCCTATTGAAGAAGAAGCGGCAGACGACGAAGATCCATTGGCCCAGTTCAAAGAACAAGCGGAAACTATAGCGGCGAACTTCTGGCCAAGAATAGATGCCAATGGCGATGGGAAACTTGACGCCGAAGAAATCTCTTCCTCGCGAGATCCTGACAGTATGAAAAAAGCTGATGCCAATAAAGATGGTGAGATTTCAAAAGAGGAATTTATCGCCAGCATGGCTAAACGCTTAAAAGCAAATGCCGAGTCCGGTGGTGGTGGAGGTAAAAAATAGTGACCGTAGCTGCACTTACAGTTAAAGACCTCACCAAAGACTACATCACTAAATCGGAAACTGTGCATGCCCTGCGTAGTGTTTCGTTTGATGTTCCCGAAGGTGATTATGTAGCCATCATGGGGCCCTCTGGGTCTGGCAAAAGCACGCTGCTCAATATGATCGGTTGCTTAGATCGTCCAACCGCAGGGCTACTGATGCTCGGCGAAGACAACGTTGCCAACATGTCCGACAACCAATTAGCCGATGTACGTGCTGCTCGTATCGGCTTTGTCTTTCAATCTTACAACCTCATTGCCCAGCTTTCCGTCGTAGAAAATATTCAAGTGCCTCTGTTTTACCAAGGGAATTTGAACCGACAAGCTAATCGTCGCTGTCGTGAACTTGCGGACCTTGTCGGACTAGGAGATCGTGTCAGTCACCGACCGACTCAACTCTCTGGTGGCCAACAACAGCGTGTCGCCATCGCTCGTAGTCTCGTCAACGATCCGTATTACATCCTCGCCGACGAACCAACTGGTAACTTGGATAGCCGGACAACCGAAGAGATTCTGACCATTTTCGAACGGCTAAATGATCAAGGTAAAACGATCGTGATGGTTACACATGAAGACGATGTAGCCGAGCGTACAAAACGTGTCATTAGGCTGCGCGACGGTTTGATTGTTTCCGATGAACTCAACAAACATCGTCTGCGGTTTACTGACCAGAAAACAAGTGAAGTCATTCCTGAAAACAGCATGGAGACACTCGAAGCGATTCGTGATGCTCAACTAGCCGCGTTAACTCCCACAAATGTCGAGGCAAACGCCGAAACGGTAGCAAATACGCCCAGTGAGAATTCTTTCAGCGATGGTGATGACCATATTACCCTCTACGGGCAATCATAATGGGATTCTTTACAACCTGGATACTAACCTTTCAACTCGGTATCAAGAGCTTATTGCTACACCCAATGCGTTCGGTACTGACCATTCTCGGTATCTTTATAGGCGTAACTTCAGTGATATGGCTGCTCGCAATCGGTGAAGGATTGAGCCAAGAAGCTCAGCGCCAAATTCAGCAGCTCGGTGCTCAGAACATCATCGTCCGCTCTATAAAGCCACCAGCGGAGGCACTCGGCGATGGGATTGTGGCTGTCTATGGGTTGAGCAATCGAGAGTATGAAATGCTCCTGGAAACGCTTCCTCAAATCGAATATGCAGTGCCTATTAGGGAAGTAAAGCGAACCTTTCAATTCCAATCTGTCGAAGTTGATGGACGACTCGTCGGTTCAACTCCCATGTACTACGAAACGGCGAAGCTGACTATTGATCGCGGTCGTTTTTTGACAGATTCCGACTATGAAAAAAATAAAAACTATTGTGTGCTCTCTAAGGGAGTCGCCTTGAAGCTTTTTCCACACCAAGATCCCCTTGGGCAAAAAATATTACTGCCGGAGCTCAATGACTTTTATGAAGTCGTGGGCGTATTGAAACATCGAGGTGCAACTGCTGGAATTGGTGGTTCTTTTGCCGCACAAGATTTTACCAAAGACGTCTATATTCCACTGACAACGATGAACCAGCGATTAGGCCAAACCATTTTTCGCCGGGTCGGCGGTTCCTTTGGCGGCGAGTTCGTCGAACTCAATCAAGCGACATTGCAAATTCGAAACGCCGACGACGTAATATCAACTGCAACAATGATCAAGGATTCGCTTCGACATCATAACGGCATGGGCGATATCGAGGTGGTTGTACCGCTCGAGTTGCTAGAACGAGCCAGGGCGACTCGAATCGTAATCATGTTCGGTATGTGTATCATTGCCGGTGTATCACTACTTGTCGGTGGTATCGGCATTATGAATATAATGCTAGCTACGGTTACGGAACGAACACGCGAAATTGGTATCCGCCGAGCTCTCGGTGCTCGACAATCCGCAATTATCCGTCAATTCTTAGTCGAGACAATTACTCTTTCTGTACTCGGTGGTCTAATTGGCATCGCATTTGGTTTCTTTGGTCCATGGGTCATTATTAATTTTCGAGACGTGATGTATCTATATTTCCGCCAAAAGATGTCCGGATTCCCTCCGGCCTTTGAAACCATGACGCCCGAAATCGTCCGAGCATCAGTACCCATTTCTTTTGGTATTGCGGTGCTCATCGGTACGTTTTTTGGAATCTACCCGGCCATGCGAGCTGCTAAAATGGATCCCATCGAAGCCCTACGCCACGAATAACAATTTTATTCGTCGCGAGATTAGCCATTTTTGCCTCTTGATTAATGTGTTGCCAGCACATCTACCAAATGATCCATCTCGGTTTGCGTATGCCTAGCACTCAAACTCACTCGTAACATACTCCCACCTGCCGGCACCGTCGGTGGACGAATGGCTGGTACTAGCAGCCCCGCGGATCTTAAGGCGGCACTCAGGGCTATCGCTTTCTCTGGCGTGCCAACAACAACAGGCACAATCTGTGTACAAAATTCGTTATGGGATTCATGCAACAACCTAATTGAGTGCAAACGCTGCCGCAAATATTGAGCGTTGGATAATAGTTGTTTGCGGCGTTGCGGTTCTGATTGAATCAATTGCACTGCGGATCGGCAGGCACTACTGCAAGCAGCTGGCAATGCGGTTGAAAAGATATAACTGCGAGCGGAATTGGCGAGCCAATCAATGAGTTTTTCACTGCCCGCTACAAATCCACCGATACTTCCTAACGCCTTACTAAACGTACCCACCGTAACGTCGACTGCGGCTTCGCAATGAAACAATTCCGCCAGCCCACGTCCATGCTCACCAAACACGCCTGTTGCATGCGCTTCATCTATCATCAACATACAATCATGTGCTCGCGAAAGCTCTGCGATCTTGGCCAACGGTGCGACGTCGCCATCCATGCTAAAAAGTGAGTCGGTCACGATCAACCGGCGACGATGCGATGAAGCAGAGGTTAATAGCTCCGCTAAATGCGCCATATCATTATGTCGGTAAACCAAGACCGTCGCGCCTGATAACCGACAGCCATCAATAATGCTGGCATGATTACGAATATCGCTCAGAATTACATCTTGCTTGCCCACCAACGCCGCAATCGTACCAACATTGGCCGCATAGCCCGTCGGAAAAGTAAGCGCCCTCTCAGTTGCTTTAAACGCAGCTAAGTCACTCTCTAATGCTGCGTGAACCGTTGTCCGTCCCGTAACTAATGGGCTTGCACCGCTACCCCAACCAAACTCCTCCAACGTTGCTTGCAGAGTCGGGCTATTGAGTTCTCGAGCAAGGCCTAAATAATCATTGCTGGCAAAATTTATCAGTGACACATCGCCACCGTAAATAGCTCCACTATCCAAATCACGGCTCCACAATGGCAACTCTCGCCGTAGATGCTGCACTGACAAATTGGCTAGCTCATCGTCGAGCCAATGTAATGGATCGTTGGACATTGCACTCTTTTTGTAGTAAACACAGCAAACAACTAGTTGGAAGATACCATATCAAATAAATCATCGGTCGCATAACCCTAGACCCAATGGCTCTGGATATCTTACAATACTCTAATCAAATAAAGTATCAGGACGCTGCTGCGAAGCGATAGCATTTAAACAACAATCATCAGCACGCCACACTCGTTGTCAGAAAAAGAAAGCCGGCCGCATGAAATCATTTACTCACCGCTCAACTTTCCACCTCGCTCTACTCATCGGTGCACTAGCCTGCTTAACCATCACCGGCTGCGGCGACTCTCCACTCGATACCAGTGATACGTCAAGTTCCGGTGAGACCATCGCTGACACTTCCACAGACGATGGCAATACTAGCGACACCTCAATAGAGACTAGTGTCGACGACTCGGTCGAATTTGAATTTGCGGATCTCGTTGAACCTTTTGATCCTCCGACACTGGAAGAAATTATTTCCGGAAACGAATGGGCCGATAAACCCGTTCTAGATGCCGTCGAGTTAATGCGAGAACGTCAAGCAGGCGAACAACAACTCGCAACGCCCACGGAAGCGCTCGCTCTTAAAAACAGCTCGGTTGCTAATAACAATAAAATCATTTCCGCAATGGGGCGGCTCGCCCAAGAAGGTGAAGTTAATTTTTCTGCGGAATGGAACAGGCATACCGCTGGCGATATCAAAAGTACCAACCCACTTATGATCAGTTCCACAGCGGAGTTCGATGTCGCTGGATTAACCAACATGGGACTGTTTGGCTTTGATTGGAATTTTGTCCCATTTGCCTCCTCTGATGCTGTCATCTCATGGCAAACATCTGCCGACGGACTCTACGACAAAGTGGTAATGCGAGACGATCTACGATGGTCCGATGGAACTGCCATTACGGCACACGACGTCGCGTATTCTTATCGGGTCATCATGACTTCCAGCGTACCGATTCCAGCCGTTCGCTCAGGCACAGATCAACTAAAATACGTCCATGCCTATGATGATCATACGGTCATTTTTTTCCACAACGAGTCGCTCGCCACAAACGTATGGAATATCAATTTTCCAGTAATCCCTAAACACATTTACGAAAACACGGTGCCTGAAGATCCCACGATGGCTAAAAGTGAAACGCACGTAGCACTCGACGAAAACCCCATCACTGGCGGTGCTTATCAAATAACAAAACGTGTTCGCGGACAAGAAATTGTGCTCAAACGGCGTGAATCTTATTACAACGTTGGCGGTGAAGATGTTCGGAGAAAACCTAACTTCGAGACGATCCGCTTCCACATTGTCGAAAACAGTAGCACCGCTTTGTTGGCGTTAAAAAAAGGAGACATTGAAGAAATGCAATTGTCGCCGGAGCAATGGCAATCACAAACCAGTGATGAAGAATTCTACAAAAACAATACTAAGTCCTATGCCCTAGAATGGGTCTATTACTATTTCGGCTGGAACAATCGATCACCTTTCTTTCGGGATGCTCGCGTGCGTAAAGCGATGAGCTATGCGTTTAACCACCAAGAACTACTTGACCGCCATCGCTTTGGTCTTGATGAAGCAGCCCAAGGAGTTTTCCATAAAACCTCTCGTTGGGCACCAACCACACTGCCAACGCCGTACACGCAAGACCTTGATAAGGCGGAAGACCTGCTGGCAGAAGCTGGCTGGGAAGATAGCGATGGGGACGGGTATTTGGATAATATTGTTGAACTTGATAACAATTTCGACGGCAAAACTGAAGGCCGCAAGAAAATCCAATTCGAGTTCACTATATTGACTAGCAACAAACCAGAGCGAATTGGATTTTCTTGCGGCCTTCAGTTTTGCCGTCGAAATTGTTA
>JABHUV010000365.1 GCA_018658605.1 Planctomycetaceae bacterium
AGGCCTGTCAATTTCGTAAATGCGCCCGACGGTTCACTTTATGTGCTTGATATGTACCGTGAGACTATCGAGCACCCGTATTCGATTCCCGCAGAAATCAAGAAATTCCTCGATCTTAGAGGAGGCCATGATCGCGGACGTATCTACCGTATGGTAAGCCCCAACATGCAGCGACGACCTCCCGTTAAATTAGGAGCCATGTCTGCGAACGAATTGGTGAAACAACTCGGTTCGCACAACGGCTGGACTCGTGAAACAGCTCAACGATTATTATGGGAACGACAAGACAAATCCGTGGTGACTACACTACGAGATTTTTTGATGTCATGCGAAAATCCCTTGGGACGGATGCACACACTATACGCGCTCGACGGTCTACAGGCCTTGTCCGTAGCTAACATCATTACTGGCCTCGGTGACAAACATCCGCGTGTACGTGCCCATGCTGTCAAATTATCCGAACCGTTTCTGAAACAACATCCCGCGTTGGTCACGCGACTAGTCGAGTTGGCCATTGATGACAATCCCCACGTGCGTTTCCAAGTTGCATTTTCGTTGGGTGAAGTCAAATCTAAAGTCGCCGTTTCTGGACTAGCTCAAATCGCTATGGACCCGCGCACTACAGCGGAAATCCGTACGGCCATGCTTTCTTCATGTGGCAATACAGCAGATCAAGTGATTGCCCAGTTGATCATAGCTAAAGACTACCTTGATTTGCCAGTTTCCGTAGAGATGCTCACTCAATTTGCCGTCATCATTGGCTCCAACCCAAATATCAAGCCAACCAACAATCTACTCGCTCAATTAACACTTCCAAGCATTACCCCAAACGTACAACAGACACTCTTGGCTGGTCTTGGAACTGGTCTCAGACGCCGTGGTTCTTCCTTGAATGCTATCCTAGCCGCCGATACAACTCCTGCTCAACTACGACAACAAGTTGGCCAATTGTTTGCGCGTGCCGCGAACATTGCAAAAACAACAAGCTCGAAACTACAGCGTCGCATTTCTGCCGTCAAGCTACTCGCCTACGCTGACAGTCAGACGGCCATTGCAAGCCTCCCCGCATTATTAAATCCTCAATCACCTCGAGAATTGCAATTGGCAGCGGTGACTGCACTTGGCAGCCACGACCCGATCATCGCTACAAAACCTTTGCTCGCTTCATGGAGAACCTATAGCCCCGAGGTTCGCCGCAATGTAGTCGATGTCATGATGAAAAATAGTGTGGCAATACAAGGATTATTAGCCGCTGTACAGGCCGACACAATTAATCGGAGCGATATTGAACGTGACAAAAAACAGTTGCTCATGAAACACCCAAATGCAGCAGTTAAAGCGACGAGCATCAAGTTGTTTGGCAATGAAGTCAGCACTGATCGAGGCAAAATTGTCGCTCAAATGCAAAACGTGTTACAACTCGATACCGATCCAAATAGGGGACTTGAGGTCTTCCGTAAGAAATGTTCTACCTGTCATCAAGTCGGCAAAATCGGCACTCAAGTCGCTCCAGATTTATCATCCGTGAAAAACAAATCCGAAGCTGACTTGCTCATCAGTATTCTGGATCCCAATCGAGAAGCGCAGCCTAACTTTAATGTCTATACCGTCGTGACATTACAGGGTCAAATTTTTACTGGCATCATTGCAACAGAAACCTCTAACAGCATCACACTGCGTCGTGCGGAGGGGAAACAAGACATCATCTTACGGTCGAACATCGACGAGCTCATCTCGACAGGAACTTCGTTGATGCCCGAAGGTTTTGAAAAGGAACTAACACCTCAAAACATTGCCGACGTTATTGCTTTTGTAAAATCAATTGGCGATTCCAAATAAGGAACTCCCCTTGAATCTGAATACCACTCCATACCACAATCGCTTGTTGCTAATTATTCATACGACATTGCTGATATTTGTTTTTGGATTATGTACATCCTCCGCGACGACCGGAAGAACAAAAGCTAAGCCAGGTGTTCGTCCAAATATATTACTGATCGTGTCTGACGACCAAGGGTACAATGACCTCGGATTGCTGGGCAACGGCATCCTAACTCCTCATTTAGATAAACTGGCAAAACAAGGTACGCGCCTCACAAACTTTTATGTTGCCTGGCCAGCCTGTACACCATCTCGCGCGAGTCTTTTGACGGGGCGATACCCCCAACGTAACGGCATCTATGACATGATTCGTAACGAGGCCCCGGATTACGGTCATCAATATACTGCCGAGGAATATGCGGTCAGTTTCGAACGCATCGGAGGAATGGATTTAAGAGAAAAAATTCTGCCCCATTATTTGCACTCTGCTGGATATCGCAGCGGCATCTATGGTAAGTGGGATCTCGGAACATTAAAACGATACTTGCCAACATCTAAGGGATTCGATGATTTCTACGGATTCGTCAATACGGGCATCGACTATTACACTCACGAGCGTTATGGCGTACCAAGTATGGTTCGCAATCTGCAGCCCACAACTGAAGATACTGGGACATACTGTACTTATTTATTCGAACGCGAGGCACTGCGATTCTTGCGCGAACAACCCAAGAATCAACCTTTCTTTTTGTATGTGCCGTTTAATGCTCCGCATGGCTCGTCTTCGCTCGACCCTGCTATCCGTACGACAATCCAAGCCCCAAAACAATTCCAAGACATGTATCCCCCTGTCGATGTGGAATCCCGTACAGTAGAAAAGTATCGATATGCTTCACCGGCAACAGTTCGCACAGCCACTGCGCGGGTGCGTGACTATCGGGCCGCCGTGACATGTATGGATACTGCCATCGGAAAATTGATTACTGTGCTACAGCAACGGCAACAACTCGAAAACACAATCATCATTTTTCTTTCCGATAACGGTGGAGGTGGGGGATCTGATAATTCTCCATTGAAAGGGCGCAAGTCCCAAACATGGGAAGGTGGAATTCGGGTACCCTGTATCGTGCATTGGCCTACTGGGGGCGTACCCGCCAATTCAGTTAACCATGAGTTTTTAACAAGCCTCGAAGTGTTACCTAGCCTCATGTCCGCGTGTAAGACCAAAGTACCCTCAAAGATCAAACTTGATGGATTTGATTGGTGGGATGTCATTCGAGGAAGTAAACCGTCGCCGCGGCAAGAAATGTTCTGGAAACGTAAAGACCTAATTGGTGTTCGCGTGGGAAACTGGAAGTGGGTGGATATGGGTAGCAAATCAGGTGGTTTGTTCGACTTATCCAAGGACATTGGTGAAACAAATGATCTGTCACAATCCCATCCTGAAATCCTACAAATGTTAAAACAACGGTATCAACATTGGCTCACTGAAATGGAACAAACCGAACCGCGCAGTCCGTTCCGAGATTATTAATTTAATAGATATCTTCTCAAACTAACCTCTCATAAACAAATTTCTATGTGTCGAACACATCTGACAAAAACAATGTTATTTCGTCGTCCATTAATAGTTGTGATCCTGTGCGTTTGCTGTATCGGTTCGCAGACGGTTACGGCTCAAAACAAGCCGCCATCGATTGATGAACTTGCCTCAAAACTTCCACGGATCCCTGCATCGACGCCCGAGCAGTCTGTGAGCAAGATGCAAATTCATCCGGAATTTGAAGTGCAAATTGTCGCGACTGAACCACTAATCCGTGACCCAGCGGCTATCGATATTGATGCAAATGGCCGTATGTATGTCTGTGAATTACCTGAGTACAATGCCTACGCTGCTGCAGATAATCCCAACGAAAAAGGTGCTGTAAAACGTCTTGTCGACACCAATGGAGACGGTCGGTATGACAAAGCAACTTTATTTGTCAAAGATATCGCATACCCAACAGCCGTCATCTGTTGGGACGATGGTGTCTTTATCGGATCAGCGCCAGATATTTTTTATTGCAAAGATACCACCGGCGACGGTATTGCTAATGTTCGCAAGAAAATTCTCACGGGGTTTGGTAGCGACTTAGCAGGCGAAGCGCATTTAAACTCATTTCGCTGGGGCGTAGACAATCGCATCCACATTTCGACAAATCTGTCCGGCGGCAATATACACTTAGCAAATGCGACGGAATCCACCGCCGTATCCACGCGAGGACGAGGGATCATCCTCAACCCTCGTGATCTCTCAGCGTTCGAACTAACCAGTGGTGCCGGACAGCATGGTATGAGCATGGATAATTGGGGGCGAAAATTCGTCTGTTCCAATAGCGTTCCAGCTCAAATGCTGATGCTGGACGACCGCTACCTAGCACGGAATCCATACCTAGCGTCTCCCAAACTTGCAGTTGATATAGCTCCCGACGGAAAACACACTGAGCTATTTCGTATTAGTCCTGCCGAGCCATGGCGCGAACTACGAACTATGCTACGACGGACCAAACAATTTCGGGGATCCGATGAAGGAGGGAAGCCGTTTGGATTCTTTACGGGAGCAACGGGGATTACCATCTATCGCGGAGATGCATGGCCCGCGGAATTTCACGGCAACCTGATCGTGGGTGACGTCGCGAACAACCTTATTTATCGTGCTATTGTAAAACCCAAAGGACTCGAATTAGTTGCCGAAAGAGCAGACGTTGGTAAAGAATTTATCGCATCACGTGATCTATGGTTCCGTCCAGTGCAATTCACCAATGCCCCCGATGGCACACTGTACGCCATCGATATCTCCCGTGAATTGATTGAAGGCGCAGCCTTTTTACCACCGGAGTTTATGAAATACTTGGATCCACTTAGTGGTAGTAAACAGGGACGAATCTATCGAATCGCGCCGCGAGGTTTTTCAACTCCTGCAACTCCGAATCTCAGTGAACTAACAACGCTCCAATTAGTATTGCTGTTGGATCACACCAACGGCTGGCATCGTGATACAGCTTCTCGTTTGATCTATCAACGCCAAGACAGCTCCGCTATTTCAGCGCTGCGTCAGCTTGTACAACAAGCCCAGACTGCACCGGGACGATTTACCGCGCTGTATGCACTCCAAGGCCTCGGTGCCTTGGACGAATCGAGCGTACTTACAGCATTGATGGATTCCGACGCGATCGTTCGTGTGCATGCATTGCGCGTGGCTGAATCCTTAGTGGCTCAGTCGGTTGCCATCACAAATCGTTTCAGCAACATGACAACCGACCGTAACATCCAAGTACGATATCAACTCGCATTCTCGCTCGGAGCTGCTCAAGGACAGTCTCGAAACCAAGCTCTTGTACAACTAGCCTTGAGCGACCATTCAGACAAATGGATGCAGGTTGCCATTAGCAGTTCATTGTTTCAGGGAGCCAATTTTGTATTTCGAGAGTTGACCACACAAGATGCTTTTCTAAAAACAACAAACGGTCAGCAGTTCATGCTGATGTTGGCCACTCAAATCGGAACTCGCAAACGAACGGATGAGCTCGCTGGCGTGCTCCAATCGCTCAGCAACATTAAGGAACGTGACCCTACGTTGGCTCCCAAGATAATAGAAGCCCTCGTCAAAAATATAGAAGGTGAGCGGCGAACTAACTTACTTGCAACAACGGGCGAAAATTCCGCGATGGTGCTGCAACTACTGATTGAAGAATCGATAACCATTGCGCAATCTCCCAAAGAATCTGTGGAAAAACGAGTCGCAGCTATTCGCAGTTTACAGCTAGCCAAGTTCGCCGACACCAACAGCATTATGCTTGAGTTACTGAAACTCACTGAACCGTTCGAAGTTCGAGCTGCCGTAATTGAAACACTCGGTTCCTATACAAATGATCAAGCTGCTGAAATACTTATTGCGAATTGGCGTTCTCTTGGTCCAAGTCTGAGGTCGCGAGCTGCTGAAACTTTGCTATCACGAGCCAACTGGGTAGCGCTGCTTCTCGATGCGGTGGAAGCAGATCGCATCGCCCGAGGTGAAATTGATCCAGCGCGGATTCAACTGCTTAAAGCTCATCCTGACAAGACTATAGTCCAACGAGTCGCGCAGATTTTTCTATCAGCGCCCAGCGGGGAACGCCTTGCTGTTATTAAAGAATATCAATCCGCTTTATCGACCACTGGTGATGTTAGCCAAGGAAAGGAAATATTCAAGAAAGTTTGTTCTGCTTGTCATCGACTCGAAAATGTCGGGACCAGTGTTGGAGCGGATTTAAACGGGATACGTAATCGTGGCCTACCGGCCGTGATGCTGAACATTCTCGACCCCAACCGTGAAGTGAAACCCAAGTATTTGACTTATGTGTTGATCGACGTGAAAGGTCGTTCGACCACAGGCATGATTACCGCTGAAAATGCAAATAGCATCACGCTACAAAAACCAGATGGCACTAGTACGACGATATTGCGGACCGAGATTGAGGTACTACAAAGCACGGGCTTGTCATTTATGCCTGAAGGTCTGGAAAAGCAAGTTAGTAAACAACAAATGGCAGACCTGTTGTCATATCTAAATGCTCTTCAATAATGCTTCCGAGTTACCACGTGACCTGGAGTCTAGTCCAACGAATGACGCAACGACCGTGTTCATGACACCAATGTGTCGCCAAGAATGTGCCATCATTGAGGCTGATGGCGGTTGGATATCCAAACGCAAAGTCATCGAATTCGTCAATTCCCGATTCAACACTGCTTTCGCGTTCGTAGAAAGACTCGGCATTGTACATCGTGGATTCGTGATGAACGGTCCATGTTTGGTCTGTCCAAGTCACCAAGCACATGCGGATTTCCTGTGCTCCATGACGCTTGTTATAAAGCACAAGCAATCGATCATCACCGAGCGAGATCGGTGTCATTGTTTGGCCCTGTATATTCGTCGACGTAATTGGACCAAATGTGCGGCCGCCATCTTGCGAAATGACATACGAATTCTGTTGATCCACGTAATCACCTAGGCTGACCGTCCAGCAAACCCCCATGACGATGTTCGGTGCGAGTTCCACAAACTTGTGTTCAAAAAAACCCCGGCGATCTTTCAATCCAACCGCATCCTCAAACACAGTCGTGTATTGCCACGTCTTTCCATCGTCATCTGACACGGCCAAACAGACTCGTTCGCCCAACGTATCTTTGCCGGACAATGCTGCGGCGGGTGCCAACAATCTTCCGGATTGTAGAACCAGTAATCCGTGCGACACCTCTAACGGACACTCCATCGGAAAAGGGATATCAACAGCCGGCGACCACGACTGACCCTGGTCATGACTACGACATAGCACTGCCGTCGTTGGTCTCTGGCCAAATTGGTGATCAACTTCATCGTCGATCCAAGCACCATAGGCGTAAATAGTATTGCAGTTCGTACCCGTCGTAATTTTTAGAAAATTAGCTCGCCCGTGCTCGTGATCTTTTTCAAGAATCACACCCGCAGGCTGCCAAGTGACACCACCGTCCCGAGAACGCGCATACTCTGTTTGCCCAGTAACCAACGCACCGCCACCGACGCCAAAGGAACAAAGTAGTTCGTCATTGTCAAGTTTCACTGTCAGTGGGAATGCTGAATCACGATCATCAATAATCCCACTGTCTATTATTTCAATTTTACACATCTGGTTTTGTTCCATTATGCAATTAACGATAGATTGATATAATTATATTTTAATTCAACACAACCGATAAAAATAACACGATGAAAATCACCGAAATCATTTGCGAAATTCTACGTATTGAAAGCGTTGAAGAAAAAACGGCTAGCAGCCAAGATTCTATCATTATCCGAGTGCGCACGGACACGGGACTAGAAGGGATTGGTGAAGCAGATTCATCACCCGAGGTTGTACAAGCTATTATTGACGCTCCGTTTAGCCATAATATCGCCTGTGGACTACGACAAATCTTGATCGGTGAAAATCCCCTTGAGATTAGTCGCCTGTGGGATCGGATGTATCGCGAGACGATGTATTTTGGTCGTAGCAGTGTCACTATTTCTGCGATGGCGGCGATCAATATTGCGCTATGGGACCTTAAAGGTAAACACTTTGGTGAACCCATTCATCGGTTACTCGGCGGCGCCCATCACCAGCAGTTCAAAGCTTATGCATCGATTCTATTTGGGAAAGATGGAGCAGAAACGAAAGCCATTGGTGAACAGTGGCGGGATGTTGGCTACAACGCTGTTAAATTTGGTTGGGAGCCGATGGGGCAAGACGAAGCGTTGGACATTGAATTAGTTGCAGGTGCGCGAGCGGGGATTGGCGATGATGCTACGTTACTCATTGACGCAGGTTGTGTGTGGGATCGGCGGACTGCACTAACACGCGCACGCTCGTTTGAGTCGTACAACATTGGGTGGCTCGAAGAACCGTTAGACCCCAATGATGTCGCCGGTTAT
>JABHUV010000219.1 GCA_018658605.1 Planctomycetaceae bacterium
CGAGGCTTTATTTCTCCTGCTGGTACCGAATTTTGGTAACTCTTTTTGGAGGGCATTAGCATGCTGATAGAAATTTCTGCAAGACATGGTCAGATTAGTCACCGAACCCAAGAGCGTATTCAAGAAAAAATAGGAAAACTATTACGATTTTATAACCGTTTGACATCAATTGAAGTGACGATTGATCTTGGACATCGAGATAACCCTGAAGTTGAAGTTCGGGTAACTCTTGAGCGGCATGATGATTTTGTTGCAACATATACAGCACCGAGTATTGTTGCAGCCGTTGCTGGTGCCGAACGGAAAATAGAACAACAAATTCGACGTTACAAGGACAAAAAACACAAAATACGTTCATCTCATAGAGCTCGAGTACCGGTGCGTGACTTTACTCCTGAGGTGAATTGACCAATTCAAACAAGTGAAAGTTTACTTGCTTTGAATCCTAAGGTTATTAGCGTACAGCAATCATGCTGATCGAAGCCACAACTATGAAATGGCTTCATTGGATTTAATCGATTGTTTCGTGAGTCATAGTCAACTTGGTTTATACCATTCAATGAAAACGACTGGATCTCACGGTTACACAATTATTACACCATGGTATCGCAGTTCATGCGGTATGCGTAATGGTTTCATGGTGAAATAAGTAGTGTGTTGTAGTACTAATGGACCACACCATTCAAAAATTATCGGCGTATCGGAAACGGTATGTCAGTATTGGTGTTAGGGATTCTTCTAGTTTATTTTTGCGAGATTGAATTTGGTTTGCTTATCAAAGGGATAATGCTCAATGAAATTCGCAGATTTTATGTGTGAGAAGTCAATTCGGGTCGAGTTACAAGCGGCCGATAAACCTGGTGTCATCCAAGAGTTGGTTGCTGCATTGGTGGAATCCGGACAGATCAAAGAAGTTGATCAAGCTGGTATTATTGAAGCCATCATGAAGCGAGAGGAACTCGGAAGTACTGGTATTGGTCGCGGCGTGGCGGTGCCTCATACGAAACACCCCAGTGTAGACAATTTAATTGGTACTGTTGGCGTAAGCGCTGCTGGTGTCGAATTTGAGAGTCTTGATGGGGAAAGCGTACAACTTTTCTTTTTGTTGATTTCACCTCCGGATCGTCCTGGAGACCACTTACGAGCACTAGAAAATATTTCTCGTCAATTACGAGATGATACTTTCTGTCGCTTTCTTAAGCAAAGTAAAACAACTGAAGATATCACTCAGTTGCTAGAAGAAGCAGACAATAACCAATTTGCTTCCTAGCGATTCTGAATCCTTTTGTGGGTTTCAGGATCCAGTGGCGTAGGCGGACTGTTTTTGACGGTCGATGCTCTGCGCTAATATGGAGAATGGTTCTGCAGAAGCAACGCTGTGTTTGAATCAAATGTGACAAGCAAATCCAAACATAGATATCAATTTGAATATAATCGAAATGTAGTTAAGTAACAGAAAACAATATGAGCATACAACCTGCCGGACAATCCGACTCAGAAACAAACGCATTCACATCAAATCAACGCATTGACCAAATGCCAACCACAGATCAAGAACAATCAGTAATTGTAAAAAATACGGAAGGGCTGCACGCTCGACCGGCTGATCAATTTGTGCGTTTGGCTATGCAATTTGATTCAGAGATTACTGTGTGCAAACATGGAGTTGATGCGGTGGATGGCAAGAGTATTTTGTCCATTTTAACGTTATGTGCTACTCGCGGAACCGAATTAGTAATTAGAGCTCAAGGTGATGACGCAGAAGATGCTGTTTGCCAACTCAGCAAATTGGTCGAAGTGGGTTTTGATGAGTAATCCGTGTTTCACATTGTTTAAAATCACAAACAAATAACCAACACAGCGTTTTACTGCCGGGTGTTGCTTCGAAAACGAAGTGATGCAAGAACAGCAGCGGAGTGCTGGTCACAATACTGATGGGTGAATGCAAGAACTCGTTTTGCTCCGACAACGGGCAGCAGTGCCTTGCAAGTATGACTCCTTTTGAAATAGGGTGATACAGAGTCGCCGCTGGTTTGTGACTGAAAGAAACCAATGCAAATACTTGAGGGCATTGCGGTTTCGCCAGGTGTTGCAATTGGCGAAGTCGTTGTGATCGATAATGAAGGATTTCGTATTCCTGCTCGTTTTGTTACACAAGACGCGGTAGCGGGTGAGATTCTGCGATTAGATCAGGCGATTGCTAGCGTCAGTGAAGAGATTGCTAAGAACCGAGATACGATTTCTGATCGACTTGGTGAACACTACGGCGCAATTTTTGCCGCTCACTTGCAGATGCTGCAAGATCCGACTTTGCATTCTGCTGTGGAAGTGATGATTCGTGAAAAGAACCATTCGGCAGAGTATGCCGTTTCCAAGACGTTACGTGGTTACGCCAAAGTATTTCAGGATTTAGATGATCAGTATCTCTCGGAACGTGCGCACGATATTTTTGACTTAGAGAAAAGTTTGCTTGGAAAGTTGTTGCGCCGACGTCGGGAGGCACTTAATAATCTTTCCACACCGCTAATCGTGCTCGCTCATAATCTCACTCCCAGCGAAACAGCTAAACTTGATCCTCGATTTGTGTTGGGGTTTGCGACTGAAATTGGTGGCCCAGGTTCGCATACTGCGATTGTGGCTAAAGGTCTGGAAATTCCTGCTGTGGTTGGGATGGGGCAGTTTTTAACTGATATCTCCGGTGGTGATGTCGTGATTATTGATGGCGATCACGGACAAGTCATTCTCAATCCAGATGAACCTACACTAGCCCGTTATCGCACTGAAGTAGAACATCACCGGTCCCAAGCAGCAGAATGGTCGATCTTGCGAGATTTACCAGCGATGACGACTGACGGTACTGAAATACAACTGGGCGCAAATATTGAATTTCCGCACGAGGTAGCCACTTGCTTAGAGCGTGGGGCAGACCTCATCGGGTTGTATCGTACCGAGTTCTTGTATCTCGGCACAGATGACGAACCGACCGAGGAGGATCATTATGTCGCTTATACTCATGTCATCAAAACCATGGCTCCCCGCCCAGTCGTCATCCGTACACTCGATCTCGGCGCGGATAAAATGGGCCAACTGCCGTTGCATGAAGAAGAAAACAACCCGTTTTTAGGTGTTCGTAGTATTCGATTGTCATTACGTAACTTGGATTTGTTTCGAATCCAATTGCGAGCGGCATTACGAGCTAGTGCATTAGGTAAAGTTCGGATTATGTTCCCCATGATTACGACTCTTGATGAGCTGAGACAAGCGAAAATGCTATTGATCGACACAATGGAAGATCTAAATGAAGATCAGATCGAGTTTGATGAAAATGTCGAAGTGGGGATGATGGTTGAAGTTCCGGCTGCTGTCATGATGCTTGATAAGCTGCTCCGCGAAGTCGATTTTGTTAGCATCGGAACAAATGATCTCATCCAATACTGCCTTGCTGTGGACCGTAGCAATAGTGCTTTGGCAAACTTATACCGAGCCAGCGATCCAGCTGTATTGCGACTAATTCAAACAACATTAAGTCTGGCCAATGCGGCCAAAGTGCCGGTAAACCTATGTGGTGATATGAGTACCACTCCGCGTTATATTCCACTGCTCTTGGGCTTGGGATTGCGTAGCATGAGTTTACCACCGAGCGCTATACCCGAAATTAAACAGGTCTGTCGTAGTTTCAACATTAAACAATGTGGTGAAATTGCCAAGCGAGCGATGTTGCTCGACAGTGCCAGAGAAGTAGATACATTTTTGACTCAAGAGATTAGGCAGGTTATGCCGGATCTTGCTCCCTAAGGATTTTACTCCGGGTGGGCAACAGTCAAATAACAGAAAATGGTAACCCAATGAAAAAAGAAATGATAATCAATGTATCGCAACCCGAGGAATGTCGGGTCGCGGTCATCGAAGATGGACAACTTGAAGAGCTCTACGTTGAACGAGCCAGTCAAGGTAATTGTGTCGGGAATATTTATAAGGGCAAAGTCGTTAATCTCGAACAGGGCATTCAAGCCGTGTTTGTGGATTTTGGTATTGGCCGAAATGGTTTCTTACATATTAGTGACGTTGAGCCGCAATACTATCGGCAGGGTGGATTTGATCCTAACAAACCGATCGATCAGCAAAATGGCAAAAAACAGGACAAGAAAAAAGAGGACTCACGCCGTAAGGGCCGTGGCCAACAACGCCATTACAACGGTGGTCGCCCGCGCGTAAAACCTCCGATTCAAGACATTTTTAAGAAAGGTGATGAGGTTTTAGTTCAGGTTATTAAAGAGGGGATTGGTAACAAAGGGCCGACATTGTCGACCTATTTAAGTATCCCCGGTCGGTATCTAGTGCTGATGCCATCCTTAGGTCGTGTCGGTGTCTCGCGAAAGATTGAAGATGACAAAGCGCGTCGTAAGCTTCGTGATATTTTGCTGGACCTCGAGCCCCCGAAGGGACTTGGGTTTATCGTTCGAACTGCTGGTCTCGGCAAAAAACGTGTTGACTTAGAACGTGACCTAGCCTATTTAATTCGGCTCTGGAAAGCGATTGTCCGTCGAGTCGAGAAGACTAACACGCCGGTAGATATTTACGAAGAGAGTGACATCATCATTCGCACGATGCGTGACACAGTCAATTCAGATATGGATGCGATCTATATCGATGAAAAGGATGCCTATAAACGTGCTCGGGATTTCTTAGAAATGATCATGCCTAAGTTCGTAGATCGCTTACACCTCTACGATGGCAAACAACCGATTTTCCACAAATATAAGCTCGACCAAGAGATTGCTCGAATATATAAACGTGAAGTTAAGCTAAAGGAAGGTGGTTCCATTGTTATCGATCCGACCGAAGCGCTTGTTGCGATCGATGTTAATAGCGGTAACTTCCGGACTGACAGTAACGCTGAAGTGTCCGCTTATAAAATGAACTTGAATGCAGCCAGAGAAATCGCGCGGCAACTTCGTTTACGTGACTTAGGTGGCGTTATTGTTAACGACTTCATTGACATGCGACAGGAAAAGCATCGTCGAGGAGTGGAACGAGCATTACGTGATGCGATGGATAGAGATCGCGCTCGCACAAAAATTATGCGGACGAGTCCATTTGGCTTGATTGAAATGACTCGACAACGGATTCGCCCAAGTCTCAAACGGAGCGTCTATGACGATTGCCCTTGTTGCTCGGGTCGAGGGATCGTCAAAACGGCTGAAAGTATGGCGATCGAAGTTGTTCGTAAACTGATGATGGCCAGCCGTAAAAATGAAATTACACGGGTTACGGTCCGAGTGCATGAGGGTGTTTCAGCTTACCTCAACAATAAGAAACGTCGTGAAATTATGGCCCTTGAAGAAGTGGGGGATATGGTTATCCAAGTCCTTAGTATTGAAGGGTTGTTCCCAGAACATTTGGAGTTGGATTGCCGCAATGGCAAGGGGAAACAGGTTAAAGTTTGATGGAGACCGTATTTTGGTTCCACCTAGAGTATACTAGTGAAAAAGAAGTTGGAATCCACTGATTAGCCCCTCGACGAAAACGGATTCTTGGGATATTTTTAACGGTTCATCGCAATTATGCGAGATAGTTTTTACTGCTGATTTATTAATACAAATACAGCAACAGACATATTTATTTGGATAATAGAGCGTTATTATGTACGCAATCATCGCCGACGGTGGCCGTCAATATAAAGTAGAAGAAGGTCAAGAGCTTGAAATTGATCTTCGTGACGTTAATGCAGGTGACGAGATCACATTTGATCGAGTGCTGACGATTTCTAGCGATAAAGGTGTCAAAGTTGGTCAGCCTGTAGTAGAAGGCGCGTCGGTTACAGCAGAAGTTATCGCCGAAATTAAGGGTGAAAAAATACACGTCCAAAAATTTCGTCGTCGTAAAAACTCAAAACGCCGTACGGGTCATCGCCAGCGTTACACCAAAGTCCGCGTTTCCAGCATCACCGGTTAATATATCGCGGATGCTGTCGTTTGCGATATTCGTGATTCAGTCTTGTTCGGCGTGGAGTGCTGCGTGTTGCTGTTCGTCTTGAGGGCGATTGTCGTGTCCTTTACCTGCGGTGAATTCAATGTGATCTAAGAACTTCACATTAGCGCATTCATCAATTTCATCCATCTGGCAGGCGGCGTGATCGGGAATGAAAAATCTAAATGGGCCTCCCTGGTCAACACTCAAAATAGCGCCTTCCATGTGATGTACAATTAAACCTCGGTCACAGACGGCCGCTAGTGGAATGCTGGCATGGAAATCGTCTAAGGATCCGTGCAGGCCAATATGAGTTGCCTCGGGCGCAGGCACACATAACTCCAAAATACCTCGTAGCTGAACAGCGGCGCCCGTTCGTTTTGGTAATAGAGCTGCAATGTCAGCTACCTGGAATTCAGCGTCGACATCGATGGCTAGTTGCTTAGCTGTGAGCTCCAATTCAGCTTGCACGAGGCCAGATATTCTAAGTGTTTGAGTGGAAGTGTTCATTGAATTGAATTCTAACGCGTTGATTTCAGATGGACAACTTGATTTTTTTCGACGGTTGTGTCAGCGGAAACAGTGGAATATCGTGTTGTGATACGACAGACCGCTATTTTTTCTTTGACGCTGACAACCTCGATCTCACATATTGGGATCCGCACAACGTCGAGAACCGCTCCGGTTTGTGGGTCAGTGATGGTCTTACCTAGTCGCGAGACAATGAGTTGGTTGCCAGTCGCTAAACCAGCATTCTGACCGGCATTGAGGTATACGAAATCCTCATCGACGTCAGCCACTCGAGCTTCCCAGAGATGGTCGTTTAGCTTGTTTGTTGTCTTCGTGACAGCGAGTTTTACAGCTTTAGAAACGGCTTTGCCTACAGATGTATCTTTGATTTTCCCGAAGCTCATGTTAAATCCGTCAATTCGGCTATGTGTATATTTTTGATGTGCAAATCCGAGGTTTAAGCCGGATCCTGTTGAAACCCCGGTGACACGCTGTGACGAGAGGATTTCCCCAGATCGAGTATCAATCACTCGTAATACTACAGTTGCTTTGGCGGTAGTCCGAGAGGTTCCAACGACAACGTCAATTCCATCGCCGAGCCCGAAATCACCTAAGCCAAACTGCAACCCGCGACTGGTGCGTTGATCGACACTGGTTACGGCAACTTCGAAGATTAATTGTGCCCCGACGTGCCGGACGTCTTCAAAGAGATTTGCTTCCATTTCCAATGCTTGTACGTTGAGACGTTCTACGACGGTGTATTGATTCGAGTTGACAAGTTCATCGATAACAAGTTCATCAACACTAGGGAAACGAAAATCCTGTTGGTATTTGGGCCATACAGCAACCGTTTTTCGTGGACCATTGGCGACATGCGGAGTCTCGACAGGCGCGTTGTCTGCCGGTTGTGATCGTACTGGCTTGGGTCTTTTATAGCGGATTCCTTTGGGAGCCGCAGCCATGATTAGTGGACAGGTGACGGCATTGATAAAAAATACTACGAGCAAAATTAGTGGATAGCGGTGGTTGTACATGAGGAGTATGAAATTCCTTCTCCACATCGATTTGATGGGTTTGTTTTGAACCGTTAATAGACAGCTACTAAGATTTATCATTCTAATCCATACGCTCCGGCAGGGGGTGTATGAATACCGGTTAATCTAGCGATACGTCCGTTGCCAAGGAACCGTGGTTCAATCGTAATGTGAACCCCAAAATTATCACGGCTCTCGTCATAATTAATACCAGCGCGAACGAGCAAAGATTCTCCGATTCTCACTAGAGATAAACTTTGACCAATATTACCTGTATCACCGAGGTCGAATGAGGTACCAATAATAGCGATCCATTTTTGCGACATTTTGTAACTTGCCGCAGCATTGAATATGTGGCTGGAAATGGGACCGTCGATCATGCGATAGCCTAGAAACAGGCGACCGTTTTCAGGGCGACTCAAGACACCGCCCACACTGACTGTCTTTAACCCACCACTATAAAAGTCAAAGTAGCCGTCGGATAAAAGGGTAAAGCGATCTCCGACGTGCCAGCGGTAATCGTAGTCAAACATGCCGGTGTGTTGACCTTCGTTATTGTCAGCATCCGGAAACAGTAGTATTTCTGCATTAAGAACCATCCAATCCACCACGTGCTGTTTTCCCGCAATTCCACGTTTCGTCTGCCAACGTTGTTCCGTCGCTAAGCGAAATGTCATAGCATCATCAGCAATTTCCGTAACGGGTGAAGTGACATGACCTTGCATGTTTGCCCGATAAGCGAACATTCGTTCATCCCATTTGGTAGCGATGTTTTGCCCCGCAATTCCGCCAAATGTGTCAAAAAAGAAACGGCGACGGTAATGTTCTTGAGCATCATCGTCTAAGGCATCGTAACGTGGAAATCGATCCATGTTTTCGCTAGCGTCCGCCCAATAGGCGTCGAGCATCCAATTAACCTTGTGAGCCAATCCACTTACATTAAAAAGCTTGCTTTTGATATTTGGGTCAGTTCTCGACATTGGCAGGCTTGAACGTATGCCAACTTGGCCATAGGTCCGAGTTACACTTTGGTGCGAGATGTCATCGCCCCAATAGGCAGCTTCGCCAAGCAAAAACGGAACCACTTTGAAATTACCCCATTGCATGGGGAAATCAATTTCTTGCCGACTAGCCGCTCGGATACCCGAATACTTCTGTTCTTCACCAGCCATCAGGTCAAACTTAGCTTGTTCTGCGATGTCGAGCGGCGCGGCGGCAGGTTTTAGCTGTCCAAATCCGACGCTGGTATGTTCATGCCACGTGGCACGGTCGGCAAAGATGGATTCCCCAAGCCAGTAATGATCAAGCTTAGGAAGCCAGTCGGTTTGTGTAAAAAACTTGTTGACGCGAATATTCGCGGCCAGATTCCACCCTTGGTTGTCGGTAATCTTTTTCAATTCAACTCCGGTCATTGGATCTTTTTCTTGATCCCAAACTCGTTCGTAAAACTGTTCCATAAAATTTCGGTCACTGATTAGGCCCACTTCAGCACTTAATTGAATCCCATCGCTCAATAATTGTCGGTGCTGCCAGAATATCCGCCCGCGAAAATCACGTTCGGGAGTTACGTTGCGGCGATCGTGGCCGAGGTTATCGGTGCCTTGATCCTGTAGTCCCCAAGCATCGAGTTGGCCGCGACTGAGTCCCGGCAGACCGAACATGTCATCGCGTTGGTAATCATACAAAGTCCCAAACGCAACCCCTCGCTCACTGAGCAAGTCTGTGGATAGTGACCAAGTCGTGTTCTTGGGAACTTCTTCAACATTGAAAATTTGAAAGGCGTTCCAATCAATGAGCACTTGCTGTCCGTAAACCCGATCAGTTTTGACTCGGATTCGATCCAAATAAAAGGAAGAGTTATCTACTCGTGAGCTCATGGAAGGCCAGTAGAAAATAGGGACTCCATCGAAGAACAAGAAGTTGTCTTTACTGGTTGCTGTGACTTGATGATCAAAAACAGGTTCGCCAGTAACTACGTTTCGCTTTTGTTTTCCTGTTATAGGATCGATACTGGGTTGTTGCCGATCAACGATTTCAATTTTATCGGATTGGAACCAATAACTTGGAATGCCCATACGGCTAGATGTTATAGCAGTTCCGTATGCTCGAAATGTTTGTTGATTGACTTGCTGCAGTACATCTGCCTTGATGCGCATTAAACCATCATATTCGTTGACAGGAGTTAAGACTTCCGCATTGAGTATCATCCCCTGTTCTTGGGTGACGTTGTAATACATTCGATCAGCGTAGATGACCCGATCGTCTTGCCGGAAAATAATGTTTCCTTCGAGGTATACCTCAATCGGCGTGTTAGCGTCGGTAATGGATCCACCTCGCAGTTGATCAAATGCGGGTCCCCATAGAACCATGCTGTCCGTTTCGATCGTGACGATCGAGGCATTACTGTCGGTGCCTTGAATTCCGTCGATGGTAACACGAACCCCTGATTTTGCGATTGCGAGTGAACCACCACCGGTCGTGTTTTGTTCAACGTGCAGACTCCAATTTACATTACTGCGTCCCTGTAGACGCAAACGATGCTTGCCAACACCAACACTATTGTCAGCAGCGGTTGGTGCTCGATTTAATTCCGAATCCGTTTCTTGATAACGGGCAAACTGTATCGCTGTTTGCGATTGGCTTGCTTTCCAGTGAGCCATTGCTCGGTTGTAGATGTTTGTTGGTGTGCGGGGCGCGGTTACGGTTTGTTCGTTAGTGACCGTGATTGCGACTGAGCTTGATAGACGGCCTAACCATTGGGTGTCGGTTAAGATGCGATTAGTGGGTGGTGATTGATTGTGCGGGACTTGGTGTAGTCCAGCGATGCGTTGTTGTTCAATCCGCGTGTTTTTACCTTCAAGATAGACAATCAGATTATTAGGTAGCCCCGCCAATCGGCTAGTGCGGTCGATCCACAGTACGGCGGATTGTCCTTGGGCAAAAAATGATCCTTGGCGTAATTGGCACTGGGTTAACTGCCAGACCTCATAGGTCCCTTCAGCCCACGTAAACCCGACGTCACCTGTGATCGTGATGGGCGCGTTGTTTTGATTAGCGGGAAATTGAATTTCTGCTGAATAAACGGTTGCTGGCAGCAATCCAAGGAGTGAAATGTGCAGCGCAAAAAAATGTGCCCAGAAAGCATTTTTGTAACGAAGAGTGTGGACGATGGCGGTCAAATTGTTGCGCTGGGAGATTTGAGCGGTTTGTGGAAAAAACGAGCGATATTATGCAAAAACATAGGTGTATAGATCGCAAAAGTATACGAATTTAGAGGAGTTAAAACAATGCTAATACCTGTAGAGCGAATGAGCCTCTGTAACTACGAATAGGACCGTATTGAACCTGCTGTTTACGATTTGTTTAAGCAGGATCAATCGCAGGAGATTCTGTGGCTGGGGTGGGTATTAGAGCCAACGCGGCGGCGAGATATAGTGTGGGCATTAGCGGTGCCCGCATACGCATATCAGACCAATAGACGGCGTGTACGAGTGAAAAGGCTAGAATCATGACGATTCCGAATAGCATGGGAGTAGCGAGCCATGTGGCGCTCTGTCGCACTGAAAACCAAAAAACAACCCCAAACAATGTTAAATACCAACACCCAACAGCCAATCGCAGGATGAATCGCGAGGTGGATTCATTACTTGAGTTTGCGTTTGGTAGTGGGCTCCACAACTTGCCGACTCGACGCACGACTGACCGCGCAAACAATTGCGGCTGCTGAGAAATATGATATTTAGCCACGGCATAAGCAAACCGATCTCGTTCGACTTCATTGCGTGAAATGACCTTGGGTTGCCCAATCGCCTGCGGGCCCCAAAAATCATAACTGGGGTTTTCCGAGATGTTGAACCGGCGTACGCCACGATCAAAATACTGAGCACCAAAAGTACCCATGGGCTGGTCTAGATGTTCATAGAAGAGTGGGTTGTTGCCTAGCAAAAGCGTATAACCTCCATGAGTCGTTGCTAGGATTGGTTTGCCAAGACTGATTTGATTACGAATGACCCAAGGAGCGATCGTTACCAACAGACAACAGCCAACGAGGAGATTAGTGCGTAGTTGTTCTTTCCAAGGCACTGTTTTTGAAAACATTAAGACCAACAGCCCCAATGCTGCGAAAACGAAAAACGTCGGGCGGCATAGTCCGGCAACCCCTAGAGTTACTCCTGCTAAAACGATATTCAACTTATTTGTGTTGTTGACCATTCGCACTAAAATCCAAATCGCTAAAACTCCAAGCAGCGTGGCTGTCGTTTCGGTCATGGTTAGGGTGGATTGATTCAATAGGATCGGATCGATGCTGACTAGCACGGCTGCCAGTAGTGCAACGGGTTCGCGGCTAATCGTCAGTGCCACGCGGTAGGTGAGAAGAACTGTGAGGACGCCAAACAAGATGTGAATTCCACCAACCCATATGCCATGGGGTATTCCAAGGTACATACCAAGCGACAGTATGAGTGAATACACTGGCGGACGAAAAGCTGTGGGGTCGGCTCCGAGACTATAGGTGCCGTCTGTAACTAGATTCACCGCAATTGCTCGGTAACTATCCGGGTCTGTTGCGGATAGCGATTTAAATTGAAATCCAACAACGCTGAGTCTCACGAGTGATGCTGTGAGCAACACGAGTAATAGCCATTTATGCTGTTTAATAAGTGTTTTCATTTAGACTTTTGGCTAGCGGTTATTGCTGCAGGCTAAAGAGAATAATATTGGAACCGAGACGAGCAGCATCCTGACGGGAATATCCCTTACATTCGATTGAGATTTGATTTTCGAGCGCACAACTTAAGTCATAAGGCGAAAAGGCGACTGCCAATCGGCCGTTAATGTGAATCGCTTCAACATGGGGTGAACCGCGAGTTTCGAGCACTTCAGCCATTTGTGACTCGGATCGAGCGTTGGGTGTTCGTAAGGTAATCGTTGTAAGGTCAAATCCATCATATTCGTCAGTAAACATCACGTGATCTGGTGGTAATCGTCGCAGCGTATCGTTCGGTAAGATAAGACTCATTTCGCGACGAAACGATTCCGCAAAAGTTCGACTTGCGCAAATTGCATCTCCGAATAGCACACCGCCGTTTTCCAAAAATGTCCGTAAGGCCTGCCTTTCCTGGGCACTGAATTTGAATCCTTGTCGACCATGGATAAACACTAATGGGTATTGCTGCAGCGAATCGGTTGGTGTTAATACTCGCCGGCCGGTTGTTACACGGACATCGAGTTGAGTACTGAGTACTTGCAAGAGGTTATTGAGTGCGCGTGGGGCATCGTCGTTGCCGCCATTATGCGACATTTCGGGGATTGTAAGTGTTTTCCGCAGTACAGATGTTGTCGCGGGCGTGGAGGTTGAAACGAGTGGCCGATCGAGCTTGTCACGTAATTCACGACCTGTTGCGTAACTCAAAATATTTGTTCCAAGTGCCAGTCGTTGATTAATTTCAACTGCGATATTCTTAGCAATCCGATCGTCGCCACGAGGGTTGTACAATTCCCAATAGCAACCTAACGGAACGCTACTGTAAACAATACTGGTTCGGCAACAGGTTTGAACCCCATGTATCTTACCAATCATGCTGGGATCAATGCGTGAATCCGCAAACCAAATGGCATGATTCGGAGGTAGTGGTGCTAGCGGGCTTTGAGGGAATAGCTCCTTCATTAGTTGTTGGAATTGATCGTCAAACTGCGGTTGTTGACAGCTGTTTTCTACAAACAAAAACCCACCTTGGTTTACATATTCAACCAGGCCTTTTTTTTGCCCAGCGGTCAATTCAAGCGAACCCTTGCCGCTAATAAACAATACTGGTGTTTCCAATAGATCATTAGTTGACGCTAGATTGATATCAATACTCTGCCATGTTAAATACATGTTCCACCGTCGTTCCGTATGCAACACAACGTTTTGCATATCATGGGCGTGTTGATTCCAAGAACTATCGTTTGTCTTTCCATATTTGAGTTTGGCAATGACAACGGGCCGTCGACCTTTGGACAAATAAAGCAAGGCAAATGAAGTTGCGACTGTTGGTTGGTGCTCACCGTGGGCCAGTGATCCTGTCCACGACCCTCGTAATTTATCTTGGAGGTTGACGATGTACTCGCAGCCCAAGCGGTACCAATCAGTCGTGCCGATGTAACGTTTTCCAGTAAGCCGTCCAACGCGTTCGATACAGTACATGTAATAGAAATATGAAGTGTCTTTAGTGAACGCGCCGGAACCAACTCGAATGCGACGAGCCAACCAATTGATTCCTTTCTCAATTTGATCATCGACGATGTTGCTACCACAACACTGGACTTTCCCATCAACAATCCGTTGTTCAATATTGACTTGCTTACCTTGCGTGATAACCATCGACGCAATACCGGCGCAGGTCATACTGACTGATGGAGTAGGACCGAAGGAACTGTCATAGCTCCAGCCGCCAGTGCCAATTTGCCGAGACGACCAATATGCATTTGCCGTTTGCCACGTTTGAGGTGGGATCCCGATCCCTTGTCGTTCGGCTTCATGCAGAGCAAGCAATGCAAATTGGCTGTTAGAGGGGTCGGTGGAGGGCAGTTTCGACCCATAACCCCAACCGCCGCTTGACGGTTCTTGAGCGTTGATTAGCCATTGGGCGTTGCGGCGGATCAACAATTGATCGCGTTGTGGTTCCGCTTGGCAAAATACCATTAACTGCAGTGATACAACGTAGGTATGTTGAGGCATCTTTGTGCTGCGTAAATAGGACAACGCTTTGGCAATAGTAGGGTCTTGATGATCAAGGCCACAATTCAATAGTGCTAAAGTTGCTAAACTGCTCACTCCATCCGGAAATAAGGCAACTCCGGTAGGTGCTGTGAATTGAGGAAACGAACCATCGGGACGTTGTTGCGAGCGAAGAAACTTCACACCTCGATCGATTGAGGTGTTGACTTGCGTAGCTGTTATTTCAGCGTGACTTGTTGACGGTAGTATCACAGCGAACAGACATGGCAGTATTAATAACACTACGAGTTTTGGGGCTTTTAGGCTCATAGGTTTCATTTAGAGTAAGTGTCCCCTTGTGCAGCGCATCGGGGTCGGTGTGCGGCAGCGGGATTTATTGTTGGATCGAATGAAAGGATCGTTTTTAGCGATACAACTAAGTGTATCAATTGGTGGTCCTGAATTTACGGCCGATTACATAACTTCTGAGATTGCGTATTAATTTAGGGATGATTGGTAAACATGGCAATGTTAATCGAGACAGGATGCCGCCACATTTTCAATGAATGGGGATGAATGCCCTGAATACATAGATTGACTGCATGGTAAGCAAACGTGCAATGATAGAATGAAAGACGGTGTTAAGCGAATTTTGTTTGGCTGGGAGTGCGTGCCGACGAGCGAGGTCTTCAAGGTAGCCGATTAATCGAAACTGTTATGGACAAAAAATCGCTGGTATTAAAAGATATACTCGTAAAAAGTATTGCCGATGAAATTTACTGTCGGCGAGATTCACAAAAATGGTTTTTGTTAGTGTGCATATTGTTTGTAAATTATGTTTGAATTGTGTTGTTTGCACAGAGAGTAGGAATTGATTTTGTCGAGTCCACAGAAAAGTCTGGGAGAAATTCTCAAGGAGTTTGCCCATCATCGCCTCGTCATGAAGCAGGAGCTGCAAAAGGTCATTATTGGCCAAGACGAGGTCATCGAGCAGCTATTTGCAGCGGTATTTACCGGCGGACACTGTTTACTTGAAGGTGTACCGGGTCTTGCCAAAACGATGATGGTCAGTACGTTGGCAAAGATCCTAGATGCTTCCTTTAACCGAATTCAATTTACGCCTGATCTGATGCCTAGCGATATCACGGGAACCAATGTGTTAGAAGAGGACGATCGTGGAAAGCGTAGTTTTCGGTTTGTCGAGGGGCCGATTTTCAGCAATATTCTTTTAGCGGACGAAATTAACCGTACTCCACCTAAGACACAGTCGGCATTATTACAAGCGATGCAAGAGCAGGAAATTACCGTTGGTGGAGTAACGTACGATTTACCGCAACCATTTTTTACGATTGCAACTCAAAACCCCATTGAACAGGAAGGCACCTATCCGTTGCCTGAAGCGCAGTTGGATCGTTTCATGTTTAACATCAAGGTTGGGTATCCGAGCTTATCCGAAGAAGAACAAATATTAACGGCTACCACTCGAAATGAAAAACCAGAGGTCAAAAAAGTCTTATCGGCTCGCGCAATTATCAATCTGCAAAAACTAGTAAATCGCGTTGCCGTTAGTGAACAGATTGTACGTTATGTTGCACAGGTCGTAAGAGCGACTCGTCCTACGAATGAAGATTCTCCAGACTTTATTAAAGAATTGATTGACTGGGGAGCTGGTCCCCGAGCGGGCCAGTTCTTGATTCAGGGTGGCAAAGCAATTGCAGCCATGGACGGCCGTTTTAGTATTGCGATAGATGATGTTAAACGGATAGCGATTCCTGTATTGCGGCATCGTCTTAGTGCAAACTTTCAGGCCCAAGCCGAAGGGATGACGACCGACGATATTGTGTTGCGATTACTTGAAGAAATCCCCTTGCCAACCGCTGAAAAATATGAATAGCCATTGAGATAGACTGTGTTGCGCCCACAGCGATCTCAGCCGGAGAATCGCAATAGTAGCCGTACTTGGTGTGAAGAGAATTATGCCTAGGAACTTAGAATGACAGCTGTCGAGTCTTATTTAAAGCCAGAGGTGATCAATCAGATCAAGCGGCTCGATATGCGCGCTAGGTTTGTCGTTAAAGGATTTCTGCAAGGGTTGCACGCTAGTCCGTTTCAAGGATTTTCGGTTGAGTTCAGTGAGCATCGCCGTTATGCCTATGGTGATGATCCGCAAGACATTGATTGGCTCGTTTATGCCAAGACGGACAAATACTATGTTAAAAAATTCGAAGCGGAAACAAATATCACTGGTTATCTAGCCATGGATTTAAGCCAGTCGATGGCTTACACGTATCGACAAGAATTAAACAAATTTGATTATTCAATTTGTTTAGCGGCGGCGCTTGGTTACTTAATGATTCACCAGCAAGATCCAGTTGGGTTGGTGACATTTGATGAGAAGATAAGAGATTTTTTACCGCCGCGCTCCCGCCGTTCGCAACTCTCAACGATCCTATCGCGACTTTCGGCTTTAAAGCCAGAAGGAAAAACCGATATCTGCCATAGTCTCAATCAACTTGCATCTCGACTTAAACATCGTAGTTTAGTTATGGTTTTTTCAGATTTGCTAGTGGATCCAGAACCTGTTCTCGAATCCTTGAGGCGATTACGCCACGGGCGTCACGATATTATTCTGTTTCATGTGCTTGATGAAGCAGAAGTTACTTTTCCATTTGCCGGTATGGTTGAATTGCTGGATCCTGAGTCAGAGCAAACGGTGGTTGTCGATGCCGATGGATTTCAAAAGGATTACATGCAGGAAGTCACGGAGTTTCGAGAGACTTATCGCCGAGAGTGCCAGTTGATTGGAGTAGATTATGTCGAGTTGGATACGAGCATGCAATTTGATAAAGCGTTAACAGAGTATTTGTTGAGTCGCCGGACGCGTGGTTAGCACGCAAACCGCCGGTACCTTAGTAGATAGATAGTAATCACAGAGATTCACAGACGGTGGCTCCCTTATTAGGTGCCTACGTCGAAACAAGGGATTTTAAGTTGTGGCTTTTTTGAATGCATCGATGATGATCGGGGGATTGCTGATAGCGGTTCCGTTTTTGATCCATCTGGCAATGCGTCGCAAGCCCTCAGCAAAGCTGTTTCCCGCCTTGCGATTCGTTCGCAAAAAACAGGTTACCAATAAACGCACGCTACGATTCAAACAATGGTTGTTACTGCTACTACGAAGTTTATTGTTAGCGATTCTGGTGTTTGCCTTAGCGGGCCCGTCGGCGGATCGTTTGGTTGCTGGCAATTGGGTCATCATCGGTGCTCTGAGTCTACTGATCCTGCTGGTTGCTGTCGTATTGATAACCGCTGTTGCAGGGCAGGTGAGCCGCTCGGTGGTATTAATGATCACTATCGTGTTGTTGCTTTTAACTGGATTTGACGGATTGTTTGTTTATAGCACACTGACAAACGATAATAGTGTGCTTGTTGGTGATGAGGATGCGGCAGTCGCGGTGGTATTGGTATTTGATAATTCGCCACGTATGGGTTACCAGCAAAATGATCAGACCCGTTTGGCTGCGGGACAATTTATTGGCGATTGGCTGGTGCGACAGTTACCCAATGACAGTCAGATTGCGGTGGTTGATTTGACTGTTCAGCCACATGTGTTCAGCCAAGATATCAATTCTGCGGTGCATGCAATTGAGCAATTGCAAATTACATATACGCCGGAATCGTTGCAAACAGCAATTCGCAGTGCACTGGATTTGATTTCGGCGAGCGAATTACCGCGTCATGAGATTTACTTGTTCACCGATCTTGCACAATCCGCTTGGGAAACTATTCCCGAATCCTTGTCGGTAGCATTGCGAGCAGCCGACGTCGAGTTGTTTTTAGTTGATGTTGGGTTAGAACAGCCCGATAATGTTGCCTTGGGAATTGCCAAATTGAGTGGCGCTGTGTTAACTCAGCACGGCAACATTGACCTAGTCGTTAATGTGCAGTCGATCGGGCGTGCCACGCAGCGAACGGTTACACTCAAATTAGAAAATCCTGATCCGACGTTGCCGGTTATTACCGATGGTGAATTGCAAACACCAACGACTACCAAGTTAGCTGAACAAGTCGTTGCGTTTGCGAAATCAGACGTTCCAACCACTCAAGTGTTATCATTTTCCCTTTCAGGTTTGGCACCTGGCGAACATCACGGCTCGTTGACTTTAACGGGTATTGATGGATTGGCTATTGATGATGTCCGATACTTTACGGTTTCAGTTCGCCCTGCGTGGAATATTCTCGTCGTTGCTCCTCCGGATGTTCCAACCCGATTCTTTACCGAAGCGATTGCTCCCGCTTCGGAAAGGCAAAGAGGGCATTCACCCTATCGAATAAAAATTGTCCGCGATCGTAATTTAATAGGCGAAGATTTATCAGTGTACACCGGTGTTGTGTTTATTGATCCACCACCATTATCCCAGGATCTGCAGCAACAGTTGTCGTTGTACATCGCTAACGGTGGGTCTTTGGGTTTGTTTTTAGGTCATAACATGGAGTTGTCTGTAGGTAGCTTAAACGCTGACTTGGTGGGCGGGACGTTGACACGGCAATGGCGGGCAGATGCGGGTAACTTTTTGGAAATCCGAGATGCTCAACATCGCTCGTTGCAATCCTTTCAAACCATGCCCAGTTCTGTGCCGTGGGCGCAGTTTCCAATAATGCGGTATTGGCACCTAGAAAACCTCAATACGCAAACGCAAACCGTGATGCAGTTTAGCCAAACGCGTCACCCTGCGTTGGTTCAATACAATCACGGGAAGGGGACCGTTCTGACTTTGCTAACGCCAATTTCTGAACCGGCGCAGATTCCCGAGCGAACGTCGTGGAACGAGTTAGTTAGTGGTGAAGATAATTGGCCTTATTTCTTACTCATCAATGGAATTACTGAGACTCTAATGAGCACTGGCGAATCACGTTTTAATTATCTTGCAGGCGAAACCGTCCAGATCAGCAATGCGTCGACGACCTATCCGGATCGCTATCAGTTGTTTACGCCGGATGCAGACGTACAGGACACGAGGGTCTTAGATGAGACAATTCAGATTCCATTCACGCAGCGTCCAGGTTCCTATCGCCTAAAGGGAATTCAAGATGGCCCAATTGTCCGAGGTTTTTCGGTCAATGTACCGGAGCAATACAGTGACTTACAACGTTTGACACCGACGGCGCTGGAACGTCGCTTAAACGGCATTGATTTTCAAGTTGCCCGCAGTCGACATGAAATTGAATTTGGGGTCAGACAGCGACGGGTCGGACAGGAGTTTTATCCGTTGTTACTGGTATTGTTTGCGATTGTGTTTTTCTTGGAACATTTAATGTCCAATCGATTCTATGGTCATCAGCAAACAGTACCACCGATCGAAATACAACCGGAAATCTAAAGGGATCAACGAACATGCAACAGTGGTCATTAGACCCAATTTTTAACAGCTATACAGTCGTGTTTACGACGGTAGTCCTGCTGTTGTGTACGTTCCTATTGGTGCGGCCTCGAAATAGCTTGTCCGTTTCGCGAGCGCGAGTGTTATTACTGATGCGGTGTTTGATCGTATTGATTCTTGCCATGGCTATGTTACGTCCAAGTAAGACGGTTTCGGAATTGCAGGCCAAAAAAGCACTGGTCATGTTCCTTGTTGACGAGACACAAAGTATGACCCATCCTTCAATGGAACCAGAAATCTCGCGGTGGGAACATCAACAGGCAACTTGGGATTCGGTCCATCGTGTTCTTGCGGCTCGAGCGGATGATGTGTCAGCGCGGCTCTTTGGTTACTCGGACACGATCACCGAGAATCGATTCGATTCTGCGGGGATGTCTTTTCCTGCTGAGCCGGTGGGGCTGCAAACTGATCTGGGTACGTCATTATACGAAGCGGTGATGACCGAACCAGGGCGACAGATTCACGCAGTGGTGTTGATGGGTGATGGGACACAGACGAGCTATCGACCTCAAGTAGATATGCGTGAAGCGATCAGTATCTTACGAAATATGGGAATTGCTCTGATTACCGTGCCCTTTGGCCGTGAGGGTGATGCGTTACAAGCTCGCGATGTGTCCATTGAGCAGTTGCCCCAGCAATATCGGGTGTTTTCGGGCAATGATGTTGGCATCGATTGCTTGGCAAGACTAAAAGGGGTTGCGAATCGTCCGTTGCGAATCCAATTATTGTTGAATTCTGAAGATGAAAGCATGGTGGTCCAAGAGACGATTGAAGTTGTGGCTGACAGCGCTGACGCAGTGGTCCCTGTCCGTTTTCAATGGACTGCCAAGGCACCAGGCCAATATCAAATGGCTGTAAAGATCGAAGCTGTAGACGGCGAATTGCTTCTGCAAAATAATACACAAACGGCATTTTTGACTGTGCTAGAGGGAGGATTGCGAGTTCTTTATTTTTACGGCAACCGGCTCGGTGAACAATTAGAGCTGCGTCGTTCACTGGGGTCTTCACCAGACATCGAGTTATTAGAAAGCTATATTCGTCATAGTAAAAATTCCCGCTGGCCAGACCCTCGCACCAACACAGTATTAGATGGTGACTTTGATCTGATTATTATCGAAGATGTCCATTCGCGGGCATTTGGACCGACCAATTTACAAGCGATTGCTGATGCGGTAGAGCAGGGCAAAGGTTTGATGATGGTCGGTGGGTACTATAGTTTTGGCCCAGGCGGCTATCGCCAAACTCCAGTGGATGCAGCCTTGCCAATTGAAATGGAAATATTTGAGAAGCAGGAGGTTGGGGTCGAAAGTCCCGTTATAAAAATGTTTCACCTCGACCGTGAACTTGTGATGCATCCGACCGAAAATCATTCGGTCACAGGCATCTCGTCTGCGATTGACGCTTGGAATGACCTGCCGGTTTTGCTGGGAGCTAATCGTTTTCAAGGAGTGAAGTCATTTGGTAAAGTGTTACTCGAGACGGATAAGCAAGAACCACTATTGGTCTCGGGGCAGTATGGACTGGGACGAGTACTGGCATTTGCCGGGGATTCTACTTGGCGCTGGGCTCGGATGGGGCATGCGGCGGAGCTACGTCGTTTTTGGCGAAACAGTGTGTTGTGGATGGCCCGGAGAGAGGATTTACAACAACAAGATATCTGGTTGCGAATGGACCAGAGAAGGATAGCACCGGGAGTTGAACTTTCTTTTGAACTTGGTGTGGATTCTCTGGGTAGCCGAGTTGTCGCCGCTGATGATTTGCGTTGGGAAGTCAAGTTGGTTCACAGTGGTGACGAGGCGGATGTGGTACAAGTCCGTCGCCAAAATCAACAATGGTTGGGGATGTTGACTAACCTCGAGCTGCCCGGTGACTACAAGCTGTCAGCCACCGCATTTGTCGCCGATGAAGAGTTGGGAACTGCACAAGCAGCGTTTCAAGTCATCGATGTGCAGCCGGAAAAAAGTAATCCAATCGCTGATATCACTCAACTTAAACGCTTGGCTGCAATGACCGCTAGTGACGGTGGTGAAGTGGTTGCCCCAGAAAGATTAGCAGAACACGTCCGCGATATTATTGATAACGCCAAGCAACTCGAAGTTGAGGTTCAAGTGACTTGGCAATTCGGACGGTCGCCAGGCAGCACTTGGCTGATTCTCACAATCATTTCAAGCTTATTCACAATTGAATGGTTTTTGCGCAAAAAATTTGGTTTGGTTTAAGAGTATGCGCGGTGCTGGTTACCTATCCGCCTACGCCTTTTCGTATTTCGTAGAGTAACTTCAGACCAATATTGCACTATGGTGTAAACCAATGCGGATCTTGGTATCTAGAATCGATTAATTCGTTGAGTTGTTGTTGGGGGATGTCACTACTCTTGGCATCCGGTGCCCAATGTTGAATCAGAGCTTGTTTGAGTTGTTCTGCGCTACAGTCGATGTTAGCGACGAAATCAAGATGTGGTCGGTTATTGCGATAATCGGGTTTTCGAGGAGGGATCGTGAGATACCGTGATATCTTTTCTAGGTCAAATTGACACAACAGTGTGCCGTGGTAGAGAAGGTGGCTGCGAGTACGCCTAAGACTGTTGCCAGAAACCTTACGGTTTTGATAGACGAGATCACTGAACCCTTGAATTTGACAATGAACATCCAGCGGTGCGAGGATACCGATCATTTCACTTAGAATAGTGTCGTGACAATTTTGGTTATCGTTGAACTGTGGATGTTGATCAAGGTTTAATACGAGTGCATACATCAGGCAACCAGGACCCGTCAACACAGTTCCTCCGCCGCTTGCTCGTCTTAATACCGCAACGCCATCTTGTTGACATGCGGGTAGATTTGTTTCTTCTTCAATTTTGCCACTACGGCCCAGCACAACCGCATATTGTTTTGGCTCCCACACACGTAGGCAATCGATAGCACTATTGTTCTGCTCGGCGCAACGTAGCAGTGTTTCATCGAGAGCGATGTTTTCAACGGGCGAATTTAAAGTGGTATCGAACAATTGCATAAGCAACGACGGCGGGTAAACTCACCGTTCGGGTGAAAGGGGTTATGTGCACAAATGAGCGTTTTTTAGCTAGAAACGAAGATAGAATCTTGTTTTGACTTGACGCTACTAGTGACCAATCTACACTAAAATCTTACGGGTTTATGTACCCAAACTACGGAATATAAGGAGTTGGGAAATCTTGAGTGAGCAAACGGAAAACCAAAGACAAGCGGAGGTGGACGAGAGTTCCACCATCTTGTCGGAAGCAGATACTGCGTTGCCGGAAATCCGTCCCCCTAATGCTGGATTTATCCTACAGTTATTTCTGATTCCGATGATGATCGTTTCGGTGATTATTTGTGTTTGGTTGTTATTCAATTTTATATCGCGAGGTGAAACTCCCACTGAATTAGTGCGTGGCTTACAGAAGATGAATAATGCAAGTTGGCAAAAAGCCTACACGCTGTCGAGTTTGTTACGTGCCCCGGCGAGCGAGTTAAAAAATGATGAAAAGTTGGCGCAAGAGCTGATTTCTGTATTGGAAACGAAACTGACCGAAGAGACGGCGGATGCTAACCAAGTAAAGTTAAGAGTATTTGTTTGTAAATGTTTGGGTGAATTTGAAATCGACTTGGGCTTATCTGCGTTGTTGAACGCTGCCCAGCAAACCAGCAATGGCAATGACTTAGTGATTGCTTTAACGGCAGTGGAATCGATTGCCGTGCTGATGAGCAATCTAGATGAATCCGTACTATCAGAGAATTACGACCGGATCGTTGAAACATTACTAACTGTTTCCAATGAACAGGCGGAGAATCCAGATCATGTGTTGCGAGTAAATCAACTACGATCTGCCGCAGGATTTGCTTTAGGCGTTGCTGGAGGCGAGGAAGCAATACAGCGTTTAGTGTTCATGCTTGACGACGCCCATCCCAATGCGCGATTTAATGCGGCGATGGGTTTGGCCCGATATGGTAAATTGGAATCAACAACAGTGTTATTGGAGATGTTAGATCCAGAAAACACGGCCATTACCAGTGGTGAACCGGAAGGAAGCCATGCGTTTAAAAGAAGTGTTGTCATCACCAATGCAATTCGAGCGGTAGTTTCTTTGTCCGAGTTTCATCAAACCGCTGAGCTATCTGATTTGATAGCTGCCATGCGGAACCTTGATACAAATGCAAATGTGGTAAACCAAACGAAATTAATCGCAAAAGACGCGGTAGCAAAAATCAAAACAAAATAAAATAGATGACGCTGGCCTGCGTTGACCACATCGGATGTGCCGACAGCATGTTAGTTGAGACCAGTGGTAAATCGAGCTGTTCACTAGGAGGGTGACTGCAGCTTATTGAAACTAAAATTAAGTTCTTAGTGTTTGCGAGAGCAAATTAAATGTCAGAATCATCAGATAACCATCCATTGCAAGGCAAGCGTGTTGCGTTTGTTGGAAAACTGGGAGGCGTAAATCTTCGCGAAGCTCATCGTTTTGTGAGCCGTTCGGGCGGGTTTATGATGAATTCTGATGACGTGGAAGAGGCTAATGTTGATGTTATCGTACTTGGGGCGGAGCAGTGGCCTCCGACAAATCCTGAAAAATTATTACCGCGAACGGTTTTAACAGCTGTTTCAGCGGGGCAAGCAGAGATTATAACCGAGACACAATTTTGGGAACGGTTGGGGATGCTAGATCCCGATCAAAATATTCGTCGGTTGTATACGCCAGCTATGCTTGCAGAGATGCTTGAGGTTTCGGTCGCTGTGATTCGTCGCTGGCACCGACGCGGATTAATTATACCGACTAGGGAAGTGCACCGTTTGCCATACTTTGACTTCCAAGAAGTTGCCACAGCTCGTCACCTCGCTGAGATGTTATCCGCCGGAGCCTCGCCTGCTCAAATCGAAAAACGTTTGGCGGAATTAGCCAGATATGTCCCAGATGTTGAACGTCCATTAGCTCAATTGTCGGTGATTGTACAAGGGCAAGAGATTTTGTTGCGGCAGGGTGAAGGATTGGTTGAGCCCAATGGTCAAATGCGATTGGATTTTGATGCATTGGAGGAGCCTGACCATGTGATCCGCGAAGTCCACACTGAGGGCAGATTGGAACTGGAGCCGCCACATATTTCCTCTAAGGACATTGTTGAAATTAGTGAGCAAGATGTTTTGGCGGTACTTAATGGTGATCATGCTGGAGACGGTGGTCCTCGGATTTTGTCATTTGGTGGTGCGCTTGATCGAGCGATTCATCCTGATAATCCCGAGTCGATGTTGATGCGAGCCAGTGAGTATGAGGAAGCGGGGGAACTTGAACTAGCGATAGATGTATACCGCACATTTTTAACAGCATTTGGACCTCGCGCCGAAGTTAATTTTCAACTAGCGGAATTACTTTATCGCCGCAATGATTACGCAGCTGCTCGTGAACGATATTATATGGCGATTGAGATAGACGAAAATTATGTCGAGGCTCGCGCTAATCTTGGGTGCGTGTTGATTGATACGGGTGAGTTGGAGTTAGCGATTGCGGCGTTATATGGCGCTTTGAAATATCATCCAGATTATCCGGATGTGCATTATCATTTGGCTCGTACCCTTGATGAACTGGGTCAACGTGATAAAGCGATTGACCATTGGCGGGCATTTTTGGTTTTATCGCCAGACAGTCCATGGGCCCAACAGGCACGAGACCGTTTGTTATAAGGATGGCCGACCGTGTTGTGATTAACGTGGTTTAACCTGTGGCGAACTATTGCACTGTAACGATTAACAGGAACAAGAATGTTTGAGAACGAACAACTAAACGATATTTTCTTTAGCTATACGCATGTTGAATCCACAACATGGTTATATCTAACGTTGTTTCTCACTGTTACCCTGTTTTTCAAGTTTGGGCGATTGTTTAGTATTCGTAATTTAGACGTCTTTCTAATTTTGATGTTCACTCCGGGATTCTTGCTAGTTTCACATGGGTTGATTAATGGCTTTCAGGATATTGAACGCTTGGGTTATATCGTGTTGTGGATTGTTGGTGGTGTGCTCAGTGTCAGAATGTTGTATGACTGCACATTAGTAAGACGCCCTCTACTGGAGCCAAACTTGTCCGCCGGTGGACTAACTTTTTTGTTGATTTCCCTGTCTATTTTATTAGTCAGCAATGTTACCGTCGGTTATTTTGAGAATGATCGAGAGCTGGAAATCGCGCAGTATCCCAACCATATGCCCGGCTATCGCATTCTTGAAGATATCCCGCCTGTGGCAGTTGCTTTTTGGGAATCGCCGTTCGAGTTGGTGCATCGGGGCGGGAAAGATCCGGGTGTCTATCGGTTTGCAATGACACAGCAATTGGCGCTGATTATTGTTTTGTTGGCACACCTTGCAATCGTAGGCGGCCTGATTTTATTTGGATCCGTGCATTTTCAGAATGTGAATATGGGCCTCGGTGCTGCCGTGTTTTATCTGTTGGTTCCGTATACCGGTGAAATGGGTGGGCATGTTTATCACGTGTTGCCGGGTGCATTATTGGTGTGGGCGCTGTTGTGCTATCGCAAGCCGTTCCTAGCAGGGCTATTTTTGTCACTTGCCTTTTGTATCTATTATCCATTGTTCTTGCTACCGTTGTGGATTGGGTTTTATTGGCAGCGAGGATTACCTAAATTGTTAGTCGGAGTGGTAGTTGGCTGGGGCATATTGATCACCGGACTAGTTTTAACGCAACGGCCAGAAACAGGCGATTTAATTTTACAGATTAAAAGAATGCATGGGTTCTTGATGCCAGAAATGGACAGAGATGTGTTAAAGGGGATGTGGCAATTACATTGGGTGCCTTCGTATCGTATTACCTTCATTGCTTTCTTTTTTATGATGAGCATCATGTTTGCGATTTGGCCAGCGAAGAAAAATCTAGCAACGTTGATTAGCTGTACTGCCGCCTTGCTTTTAGTGACTCGATTTTGGAATGGTGGCGGCGGTGGGCTGTATCTTGGTTGGTCTTTACCGCTGCTTATTTTGATTATGTTTCGACCCAACCTCGAGGATCGGATTATGTTGCCTCCTCAACCCATCAATTGATGCTTTCTGGAGATTGGCAGTGATTCTGAAATTGTTATTTGGAGGAGCATGTAATGGTTGATACGGTTACAGATCATCGCGTTCAAGGAGGACAGCGGTGTGGGTGTTGTGTGATTACAGTCAGTGATACACGGACCGTGGAAACAGATGCGGGTGGCGATTTGGTGGTCGATCGATTAATTGCCGCCGGCCACGAAATATTGCGGCGCGAGATTATTCCCGACAACCCAGCACCGATGATCGCATTGCTGCGGGAGTGCGAATCAGACACTAATGTGCAAGCTGTTTTATTAACGGGCGGGACCGGTATAGCGTGTCGCGATCAGACGTTTGATACCGTTAGTGGTTTGTTGAACAAAATTATTCCGGGGTATGGCGAATTGTTTCGTTCATTAAGTTATGCAGAAATAGGATCCGCGACGATTTTGTCTCGTACAGTAGGTGGCTTGATGTCACAGACGGTTGTGTTGACGATGCCAGGGTCACCCAAAGCGGTAGAGCTTGCCATGGATAAAATCATTGTGCCGGAACTCGGACACCTCGTGCACGAAGCCAATAAATAGGCGTCTGTAGCGGATATTTTATTCGCGTTTGTCTTTCCTAGCAGAAGAAAGCTCGAGTCATCCCTTACCCAGGGTATCCATAACATTAACACTGAAGGGTTGACTAGCTTGGCAGCGTAACGAGTATATTAATTGACGGCAACTTCCACGCTTCAATACGTCGCAACTATTCTTGGGGAACTCTAGATGGTTTCCGATTGCTAGTTGGCGTTAAGCTGATTAGAAATTTACTCGTCGGCGGAATCATTGATCAGATTGATGAGTAGCCGCAGTCGTCCGTGTGCTCGGCGATTAAAGTTGAATATCAAACGAGACATATCGTTTGTCGTCTCGTCATCTTTTTCTTCTTCGAGTCTCCCTGCGTGTTGTTCAAATTCACCACCGTTAAGAATGTCGGCGAAATCTTGATTGATGGTGGCTAACAACGATTCGCTGAGTGGTTGCTGCAACCGCAGAACTAAGTCTCGTCCGATGTACCGCATGCTATGAAAAACTCGATAGTAATTCATAACTTCTTGCGCTGCTTCTTTGTAATTATCGGTGACCGAATACAAGTGTAAATCGTCGGGAGAAATCATGCCGTCGCGGAGTAAATGCTCGCGAATGAAATGGTCGAGGGTTGTCCAGAAGTTACCGCCAGGTGCATCCGCAAATATGACCGGTACCAATTCTCGCTTGCCCGTTTGAATCAAGGTGAGTACTTCTAAAGCTTCGTCCAATGTTCCAAAACCACCAGGGTAACAAACAACGGCGTCACATTCTTTTACAAACATGAGCTTGCGAGTAAAGAAGTATTTCATGTTGACTAATTTATGGTCGTCGGCAATGACCGGATTGGCATGTTGTTCAAAGGGCAGCATAATATTGAGCCCCATCGACATTTTACGTCCTGCTCCCACATGCCCCGCTTCCATAATTCGTTGAGCGGCGCCTGTCACGACCATCCATTCATGCTCGGCCATCTCAGCACCAAATTGAACGCAGGCTCGATAAGTTGGTTCCGTGGCGGCTGTTCGCGCGGATCCAAACACGGTTACTTTTCGTTGATTGCGATAAGGAGCAAACACCTTGAAGGCATACCGCAGTTCGCGCAATGTGCGGCTGAGTATTTTTAAGTCGCCACGGTCTACGTGATCGTCGGCTAGTCGCTCTGCGGATAAGCGAATGCGATCCAGTAGATCATCAATGCGGTTCTGTTTTGGGCTGTCGGGCATATCCGGAATCCTCGGCTTCGAGCAAATACTTTCATCAACATTTGTTGCAGCACTATTCTTCACTTTTTCGTCAGACAGTGCAAATAGATTTTGGCATGCCCGCACCGTTTAGCGATTGTTTCAACGAATAAGAGTTCCTCGAAATATTCGTTACTCTGAATTACCACCAGCAAAAATAGCGTTTCGTTGCGGTAATTAGGCCGTGCGTTTGAGTCGCTGGTAGGCCATGATGATTTCATAAAAATCTTTGCTGATGGAGATTTTATCTTCCGAGAAATCTCGAATCCACACTCGCTGTGATAGCAAAGCATCGGTAAGTGCAGGCAGGATATCGCCTAATTGAACTTCTATGTGCGTTTCATGTTTGAGTGTGTTTGCGACGTCAGCGTGGCCGGGCTGAGTAGGTTTTAATGGCAGTATATTACGTTGCATCGGCAAATTCACTTAATAAAAAGTTTGTATTTCCGGTACAGGCTTAGCGAACATCCTTGTTCGCTGTTTATATTGCCCATACCTAGCAACATCGTGTTGCTGTGGGAGTAAATCGTCGACATAGTGTCAAATCTTTGACGATTCCACTATTTTCCGATAACTATGATTCTCTTTGCCAAAGGTTAGGCGGCTTCTTATAGCTCAGCCCCTGATGGTCGCTTGAAACTACTGGTGTATATTGAAGGGGTCATGAAAACGGATCTATCTTCTAATACAAATTTTGACGGCCTGCGAGTGGCGGCATTTGAAAGTCGCCGCAATACGGAGCTTGCGCGCCTCATTGAAAAACGAGGCGGTGTTGCGTTTGTTAGCCACTCGATGCAGGAAGTCGTTGAGGAAGACAACCGCCCGAGTATCGACTTAGCGAACCATATCATAACAGGTGAAATAGATGCACTGGTGTTGATGACGGGTGTTGGCGTGCATTATTTAATGCGGAGCGTAGAACGGCATGTGGATATGGGGCGATTCCTAAATTGCCTCGCAGATATGGCAACGATCGCTCGTGGCCCGAAAGCAATAGCAGCGTTGAAACAATATGGGATTACTCCTACACTTTCTGTGGCTTCACCAAACACTTGGCGCGAACTATTAGCGACACTTGACGCCCATCTACCATTAAACCAAGTCAACGTCGCGATTCAAGAATATGGTAAACCCAACCCAAGTTTAGTAGCGGGTTTGGAAGCCCGCGGAGCGAAGGTTCACTCGGTCAAAGTGTATCGCTGGGAATTACCCACGGATACAGCACCGTTACGAAAAAACCTGCAGGCCATCGTCGACGGTGACCGTGATGTTTTGCTTTTTACCTCAGCACATCAATTAACCAATCTCCTAGCATTAGCCGAACAATTAGGTTTACTGGATTCACTGCGAGACGCCATTAAACGCTGTGTAGTTGTATCGATTGGTCCGACTACGTCTGAATGGATTCGCGACAATGGTTTAATTGTGGACCTAGAACCAGAACACTCAAAAATGGGGCAGCTCGTCGTGCATGCTGCTCAATTTTCCCATGAAACATTACAACGAAAACAGAGGATTCATCATATGCTCTCCGGCCCAATGTCCGATGCCTTAGATAAAAATGCCCCCTGGTTTGACAGTTTATTTTTGAAGGCATGTCGGGGTGAACCGACCGATGTAACACCAGTATGGTTAATGCGCCAAGCTGGTCGCTACATGCAAGAATACCGCGAGATTCGCAGTAAGACAACTTTTCTAGAGCTCTGCAAGTCCCCAGAGTTGTGTGCTGAAATTATGGTGACCGCTGTTAACCGTTTAGGTGTCGACGCAGCTATTATATTTTCGGATCTATTGCCGATTCTTGAACCAATGGGACTCGATTTAGAATTTGCCAAGGGTGAAGGCCCAGTGATTCATAATCCCATTCGAGAAGCAGCAGACATTGATCGAGTTGTTGAATTGGAGTCCGTTGAGGCGTTGGACTTTGTTATGGAAACGGTCAAGCTGACTCGTCAGGAACTACCGGCAGATATGCCATTGATTGGTTTTTCCGGCGCACCGTTTACATTGGCCAGCTATGCGATCGAAGGTGGTTCGAGCCGCAACTATTTAAATACTAAGACAATTATGTACCGAGATCCAGGTGCTTGGAAGGAACTGATGGGACGTTTTGTGCGAGCAATCACTCGTTACCTCAATGCACAAATTGCTGCTGGTGTTCAATGCGTTCAGCTTTTTGATTCTTGGGCTGGATGCCTAGGAACCGACGACTATCGAGAATATGTTTTGCCCTACGTGCAAGAAATAATTGCTGGGTTGGTTCCAGGGATTCCAGTTATCAACTTCGCAACAGGTAATCCTGGATTGTTGCCAATGTTGGCTGAGGGTGGTAAATGCGTCGTCGGAGTGGATTGGCGGATTCGCTTGGATGATGCGTGGGATATTATAGGTCACGATCGGAGCGTCCAAGGTAATCTCGATCCATTAGTATTGCTGGCCGATGTCCCGACGATTCGCAAACGCACTGAAATGGTCTTAGCCCAAGCTAATGGTCGCAATGGTCATATATTTAATCTTGGCCACGGCGTATTGCAACAAACGCCCGTTGATAATGTTATTGCTTTGGTTGATGCAGTGCATGAAATTAGTAGCCGGTAATGTGGGGTGCGTTTCCATCGTAAGCGGACGAATGGGATGAGCTCGTGCTACAATGATTAAAATAAGGTTGGATAGAACAACAGCAAGGATATTATATTACGATGTCAGATTCTCTTTTTGAACAACTCGAACAACAATGCACCTCTGGTGGAGTTGACGCAGTTCTGCAACACTTGATCACCAGCTTGCAACAAGACAAAAAACATCACGAGCTGTTCGAAGCTTTAAAGATGCAAGTGCGCCACCGCGCTGGGCTCCCTTTGCTTTATGGTGAATCAGGCGACGACCTTGATCCTAAACAGCGGACATTACTAGAAGACGGGTTGCTTGGTGCTTGTCGACAAGTTGGAACTGGATTGCTCGAGGATGGCCGTGTCTCCGAAGGTTGGATGTATATGCGCCCCGTCGGTGATGTGGCTGCTGCTCGGGAAATGATCAATCAGATTGAAGTTCAAGATGACAATATTGATGAAATGGTCGAAGTCTTGCTGCAAGAAGGAGTGGATCCAGCTCGTGGTTTTTCTGTTGTGCTGCAACATTACGGTACGTGTAATGCGATTACGACGTTCGAATCAGTGATGCCGCAAAAAGGTAAAGCGGATCAACGAGCAGTGGCTCAACTGTTGCTCAGACACGTACATCAAGAGCTGTTTACAAATGTCAAAGCGGATGTTGCAACTCGCCAAGACAGTGAACCAACAGTCACAACACTGGCAGAACTGATCGCCGGTCAAGAAGGCATGTTCGGAGAACACTCCTATCATATTGATACAACGCATTTGGCGTCGACTACTCGGTTTAGCCGAATACTCGACGATGAAGAGAGTTTACGATTAGCACTGGATTTAACCCAATACGGCCAAGAGCTTCATGAACAGTTTCAGTACGAAGGTGATGAGCCATTTACGGACATCTATCGGCACCACGCTTTTTACTTTCAGGCACTCCTGGGTGAAAATCTGGACGAAGCGTTAGCTCATTTCAAAGATCGATCTGACAACGTGGATACCAATCAATGGGGAACCGTCGGTATTGAAACGTATATCGATTTACTAGCGCGGGTTGGCAAAATTGAAGAAGCCATTGCCGTTACCATCGAGAAAATACAACCCGGACAACGGACAATGGGTTTAGCACCTTCGTTACTCGAACTCTGTGAACGCAGTGGCAACTATTCGCCTTTGATGGACGCGTGCCGAGGATCTGATGATGTGTTGGGATTTGCAACAGGTTTGATGCAGGCGAAAACTGAATGATCTAGCATGATTCTGCAGGATGCTAACTGTTTGGCGAGTGATATTTATATTGATGCAATAGCGAGAGAATAAAATACTGATGGTTGAAAAAGCTGCGATTAATAGTGAACGATTGCTCAGTCGCTTTCTGCGATACGTACAGGTTAACACGACTGCGAACGCACAAACTGATGAATATCCCAGCAGTGTCGGACAATGGGAGTTAGGCAAAATTCTGCTCGCGGAACTCAATGAGATTGGGGCGGACGATGTGCATGTAGATGCTAATGCATTGGTGTGGGCGATGATTCCCGGTAATGTTCCCAATGCGGAAACAATCGCTTGGAATGCTCATCTCGACACATCCCCTGAAACTACGGGCGAACATGTGCAACCGCAAGTCATTGAACCTTATGGCGGAGGTGATATTGTTTTGCCTGGTGATACGTCTAAAGTAATTACAGTTGCCGAATCTCCAGAACTTGAAAAGTTAATCGGTAAGACGATAATTACGACCGATGGGACAACACTGCTTGGTGGTGACGACAAAGCGGGTATCGCAATTATCATGGAATCCGCTCAGTATCTTCTCGACCACCCAGAAATTCCACATGGTCCGATTCGCATATTATTTACGTGCGATGAAGAAATCGGACGCGGAATTAATCACGTTGATATCGAAAAAGTTGGAGCGGTTGCAGCTTATACACTTGATGGCGGTGGAGCGGGAGATATTGATATTGAAACGTTCTCGGCCGATGGACTTAAGATCAGGGTACAAGGCGTCAATATTCATCCGTCGATCGCCAAAAACCGTATGGTTAATGCCCTCCGTGCGGCAGGAGCATTACTCGAGCGAATGCCGATTGACCAAGCACCGGAAACAACGAGTGACCGTGTGGGATTTCTGCATCCTTATGTTGTTCAGGGCGGAGTGGCTGAAGTCGTAATCGACGTTTTATTGAGAGATTTTGATACTGAGCAATTGCAAGTTAAAGCAGATTTAGTTGCCGAAATCGCTCGGGATGTGGAACGGGACTACCCAGGTATTACGGTTAACATTGAGCACCAGAAACAATATCGCAATATGGCAGATGGCTTACCCGTAGAGCCTCGAGCGGTTGAGTTTGCGGAACAAGCTCATCGAGAATTAGAGGTGCCTGTCCGATTGAGCTCCATTCGTGGTGGTACTGATGGGTCGATGCTTACTGAAAAAGGATTGCCGACTCCGAATCTTTCCAGTGGCCAGCACATGCAACATTCGCCGTTGGAGTGGGCTTGTTTAGATGAGATGGTGTTGCAGGGCCAAGTTTTGATTCAAACGACAATGTTGTGGGCACGAAATACGGATGTAAATAACGAGGATTAGAAATCGTTCAAAACCACCCAAAACAATGGCAGTAGGTAAGTGATTGGGTTTTTGGAATGGTTTTGATGCTCTTGGAGTGAAAAACTATCTATGGATGACATCCAATACTTTGTTTTCGATATTGAGTCGATTGCCGATGGTGCATTAATCTCGCGGTTAAGATATCCGACGGCCGATCTCGATCCAGCAACAGCAGTTGCTCAGTATCGAGAAGAATTGTTAGAAGAAAAGGGATCAGATTTTATTCCGCCCACTTATCACCTACCGATTTCGTTGGTAGTCGGCAAAGTGAACGCAGAATTTCAACTGGTGGACCTAGTAGCATTAGATGAACCAGCATGTCGCCCTGCTGAAATCACTCGCTTGTTTTGGTCTGGTTGGGAAGCATACAAGAAGCCAACATTTGTAACCTTCAATGGCCGTTCGTTTGATATTCCCGTCATGGAACTTGCTGCTTTTAGGTATGGCCTGAGTCTGAAAGAGTGGTTTGCTTGGAATGCTCGGAATTTTGACCAACCACGGTACCGGTTTAATCATCACTCGCATTTGGATTTACAAGAAGTTCTTTCTAATTTCGGCGCTGCCAGGCTCAATGGCGGATTGAATTTAATTGCAAATCTTATTGGCAAGCCAGGGAAAATGGATGTGGCTGGGGATATGGTTCAGGATCTCTATGAACAAGGTGCGCTAACGGAAATCAATAATTATTGTCGTTGCGATGTTTTGGACACATATTTTGTTTTCTTGCGCACTAATGTCCTGATTGGAAAATTATCGCTTGAGCGAGAACAACATTTGGTCCAGCAAACTCGCAGTTGGTTAGAATCACAAGCAACCGATAATGCGATTTTCGAGAAATATCTAAACAATTGGGGTGATTGGAAGAACCCCTGGGCTACGACTAAGGATGAATAAATATGAATCATTCAGAACCTTCACAGACTGCCGGATATGAGTTAGCGGATTTTTCTCAAATCCAAGGTGTCCCTTGTCCTTGTGGTACTGCCCGCCGAGCCTTTGCTGATGTAGAGGATTTTCCAGGTACAGTGCATGTCACTGAAATATGCATTTCTGCCAAATTGCATTATCACAAACAACTCACGGAAACTTATTATTTTTTGGAATGTGATGCTGACGCCCGAATGCAATTAGATGATGAGATTATTGACGTTAAACCTGGGATGTCTATCATGATTCGCCCCGGTACACGCCATCGTGCGTTAGGGAAGATGAAGGTCTTGATTCTGGTTTTGCCAAAATTTGATGTGGCAGACGAATGGTTTGATTAAGTGTTAAGTTTGATAGTCAAGTGTTTGCCCAATTTCATGCGATTACTTGTTTGACGGACTCGCTATGACTTTGGTGCTATAAGGCATAGCGATTGTACTGATCGAATCATGAACTACCTACTTTGGTGACAAAATATCCGTAATGGAACAGTGTCCGTAGACTTGAATCAACCTGCGTAGCGTCTTATCCTAGATGGTTAGGAATGCCGATTTTTATATTGATTTCATCCTTAGGGAGCAGAGATGCGACAACAGACAAAATTTCATCAGCTGAGCACAGCTAGCTTGAACCTTGTAATCGCCCTTGGCATTGGTTTGCTCGTAGGTCTTAGTGGCTGTTCTGATCCGCCAGCGGATTCGACCGAAATATTGCCCGCTGATCCCTTAGGCCTAGCACCCATCGAAGAACCGGTTGAGGATAAAGCTGAAGACTCGCTGCCGGTGGAACCCACAGCGACTCAACCAATTACAGGAACGACAGAAACATTGGTAGGCGATCCGAGTGAGCGAGAGGGTGTTGATTGGACATTTTGGCGCGGCCCTGCTTACAACGGAACATCCCCCGAAACTGGTCTGATTGATGACTGGGACCCTGCCGGTGGTGAAGGTAGTAATGTTAGTTGGAAGCGGACGGATATTGGTGGTCGCAGTACTCCAGTCGTTATGAATGGACGGTTGTATTTGTTAACGCGAGCGGAACGAGAGACGTCCAGAGAAGGCGAGAAGATTGTATGTTTGAATGCAGTTACTGGTGAAACGATTTGGGAAAATCGTTTTAACGTGTGGTTGTCTGATGTCCCAGATACTCGTGTCGGCTGGAGTAACGTAACGGCGGATCCTGCGACAGGCAACATTTATGCTCTCGGCGTGTGCGGCTATTTCCAATGTGTTAATGGTGAAACCGGCAAGACGATTTGGTCGGTACCAATGCATGAACGATTTGGTTTATTAAGCACTTATGGTGGCCGCACCAATACACCAGTGGTCGTCGATGACATCGTTATTATTAGCTCGATTGTGATTGGTTATGGCAACATGGCAAAGCCCGCACACAGGCTCATCGGCTTTGATAAAAAAACCGGTGAGGTCATGTGGTTCAACGGAACACGACCGTTACCCTATGACACGAATTACAGTAGTCCAACCGTTACGGCGTTGGCTGGTCAGAAGGCACTGGTTTTTGGTTCTGGCGACGGAGCAGTTTGGGCCTTCCAGCCTCGAACCGGCCAACCAATTTGGCAATACAAGCTTTCTCGACGCGGGCTTAACGTATCACCACTTGTCATTGGCGACCAAGTATTCAGTGGACACAGCGAAGAAAATATCACGGGCACGACGATGGGCGCAGTTGTGTTAATTGATGCTGCCGGAAAAGATGATGTAACATCGTCGGGTGAAGTATGGAAACATGACGAAGTCATGATGGGCAAGTCATCACCGATCAGTATTGGCGATCGGATATATTGTTTTGATGACCGCGCAAAAATTTATATTTACGACAAAAACAGTGGCGAACAAATTGGAGATCGCATTGCACTGGGACGAGTGATGCGTGGTAGTCCGCTGGTAGCTGACGGTAAAATATATGCGATGGGTAATTCTGGAAACTGGGCAATTATGCAAACGGACGAAGATGTTGGCTTAGTAAAGATCGCCAACGGCCGATTGCCTGCTGGTGAAAGTATGGATGCTTCGCCCATCGTTTCTCATGGGCGGCTCTATTTGCAAACATCAGGTGGGCTGTACTGTTTAGAAGACGCATCGAAAAAATCTGCAATAGGTGTTGGTAATCCTCAGGGAGTGGAGGCGGCATTAGAAGATAAAACCGTTGCTCATTTGCAAGTTATTCCAGCTGATGCGTTGGTTAAGCCAGGTGAGCAGATTCATTATACAGTTCGCACTTACAATGCTGCCGGTCAGCTTTTGGGCGAAGCAGATGCTCCGTCATTTATCGCTGAACAGCACGGGACTTTTTCTGGTTCTACTTTTACGGCTTCGACAGATGTTGCACATGTAGCGACTAACATTACTGTTACTGCAGGAGATTTAACAGGAATAGCGAGGGTGCGAATTGTGCCCGGGTTGCCTTGGAAATTCGATTTCGAAGGATTGTCAGCTCCACCGGTTTCATGGGTGGGAGCTCGCTATCGACACATCGTCCGTAAAGTGGACGAGACTAATGTTATGGTGAAAATAACCACGATTCCAAAGGGAACTCGAAGTCGTAGCTGGATGGGTCATTCCGATTTATCCGACTATACGATTACCGCTGACGTACAAGGTGCACGTACCAATGACAAAATGCCGGATATAGGATTGCTTGCGCAGGGTTACGCACTGGATCTTCAAGGCGAAAATCAAAAGTTGCAAATCAGATCTTGGGTGCCTCAGCAACGCATGGCCAAAAGCGTCGACTTCACATGGAAAGAGAATACTTGGTATACCGTTAAATTCAAGGCCGCTGTGGAAGATGGTGTCGCGGTTTTGCGGGCCAAGGTATGGGTTCGAGGAGAAGAGGAACCATCAGCGTGGTTACTCGAAGCGACTGACGATGTGCCGAATATTCAAGGTAGTCCAGGTTTATATGGGAATGCGAAAGATGCAGAATTATTCATAGACAATATTTCTGTGACGGCGAATAGCATTGCCGAATAAAAGACAAAAACGAAATGTCGGGTCTGCGTCTGCCACAGAGAGGAAGTGTGGACGACACTGCTTACACAATATGGAACGGAGAATAGAGTAATGAAAAATTTGCGAATTACTGGGTTGTTAGGATTTTGTTTCTTTGTAGGTTTTGTGCTGGTAACTGCCATTACAGGTTGTTCATCGAGCGAAACGGGCAATTCCGAAATCGCTCCGTCCGACACAAACACCGACGCAACCGATACTAATGAAACGACCGATACAGATATCGATGTGCCGGCGGTTGATCCCATGGATACTGAAGGTCCCGTTGCTGCCCCGGAAAACCAATTTGCATTTGAGTTTGATGACAACGGGAATCCGATTATCGCCAGTGGTGACTGGGCTCAATGGGGTGGTACGTCTTATCGTAATAATACACCTGAAGCTACGGGTATTCCAATTGATTGGAGTGTTGGACGACTGAATCGGGAAACAGGAGTTTGGACAAATCAAAAGAACATCAAATGGGTTTCGCCGGTTGGAAGTCAGACGTACGGTAATCCTGTTGTCAGCGGAGGCAAAGTTCTTGTAGGCACGAATAATAGTGGAGGTTACCTTGCTCGCTATTCTGCCAAAACCGACTTGGGTGTGTTGTTGTGTTTTGACGAAAAAACAGGCGAGTTTCTGTGGCAACATTCCAGTGAAAAATTATCGACCGGCCGCGTGCATGACTGGCCGTTGCAAGGAATTTGCAGTGCGTCGTATATCGAAGGAGATCGCGTGTGGTTTGTGTCTAGTCGAGGAAAGGTTGTCTGTGTCGATTTAGATGGATATTACGACGGCACGGATGATGGTGAAATTGTTGGCGAGCGCGCGAGATTAGCCGATATTCGCTCCAATGAAGATGCTGCGTTAGATACCGTAGCACCGGCAGCAAAAGCATTAGATGCTGGGGTCGTTGATGACGTGGTACGAGCAATTGTGGCTAAAGTAGGGTTTAAATTGCCGGCTGAAGCAGCAGTTAGCACGGATATAGCTGGAAAAAAATGGACCGTGGTGGCGATGGTCGATGGCAATGAACGGACAATGATCGCTCAAATTATAGGTCCTAAACTTAGCCTATTTAAAGTGGTTACGATCGCTGATAAAACGGAAGCAGACACCATGTGGGAATACAACATGATGGCGGAATTAGAAGTATCTCAACACAATATGTGTAACTGTTCGATTACTGCACTTGGAGATATTCTGTTCGTTAATACCTCTAATGGACTCGATGAGTCGCACCTTAACCTACCTTCACCAGATGCACCTAGCTTTATTGCCATGGATAAAAACACGGGTGAAGTATTGTGGAAAGATGGTTCCCCTGCAGCTCAAATTTTGCACGGGCAATGGTCTTCGCCGACAGTAGCTTTGTTAGACGGAGTTGCCCAAGTTATCTTTGCTGGTGGTGACGGTTGGGTGTACAGTTTTAAAGCCAATGGTGGTGATGACGGCGCTGGAGAGTTACTGTGGAAGTTTGATGCAAACCCAAAGACCAGTAAGTGGATTCTTGGTGGTCGAGGGACTCGTAATAACTTGATCGCTACACCGGTTGTGTATGATAATAAAGTTTATATTGCTGTTGGGCAGGATCCCGAGCACGGCGAAGGCGTCGGGCACCTATGGTGTATCGACGCAAACAAACGAGGTGATGTCAGTCCGGAATTGGCTGTGGATGTTGCCAGTGGAAAAACGATTGCTCATCAGCGTTTACAAGCAGTTGTCGAAGAAGATGGGCAGATTGCTCGTGATAATCCTAATTCAGCTGTTATTTGGCACTATAGCGATGTAGATCGAGATGACGATGGCGACATTGGTTTTGAAGAACAAATGCATCGTAGTTGTGGAACCGTGGCAATCAAAAATGACTTGCTGTATATCTCAGATTTTAGCGGGTTGTTCCATTGCTTGAATGCTCAAACTGGTGAGGTTCATTTTACCTACGACATGTTTGCGGCCGCGTGGGGTTCGCCTTTGATCGTTGATGGGCATGTGTTCATCGGTGACGAAGATGGAGATATTGCGATTTTTGATTTAGCGGCAGATGCGGCCGACCCGATCAAAGAGATTAATATGGGTAATTCAATTTACAGCACACCGATTATTGCTAATGGCACCTTGTTTATTGCGAACAAGACCCACCTATTTGCGATTGAAACATCTGAGAGTGAATAAAAGCCGCCACGTCGTCGCTATTTAACCGGCATCTCTTCGATGGGGATTTCCTCTTCAATTTTGCTGCGAATCATGCAGTGATTGGATTTGCCTTTTTTGTTGAGTTTGGCAAGCTTTTCTTTCGCTTCTTTTTCTTCGTGAAAAGCAAATTGTGCGACAATTTTCATTGTCGGTGAATAAATATTCCAGATAGCTGTTTTACGAGTATAGGTTTTCTTTTTTCGTGGCCGGCGTTTCTTGGGTGGTGCTTTAACACCCTCGTCTTTTTTGGTAACAGTTTCTTTTTTAGCCGTCGTTTTTTTCGCAGCCGCTTTTTTATTAGTCGCCGGTTTTTTAGCGGTTTTCTTTTTCGGCGCAGCTTTCTTCTTGGTCGTTTTGGTCTTGGCGGTGGTTTTTTTCTTTACTGCCGTTGGTTTTTTTTTGGTCGCCTTCTTTTTCGCCATGGAATTGCTGCAATCTGTTGGAGTCGAGTGAGCTGAATGAAATGTACGCATGTAGCGTGATTTCGCCGATTTGAAGGTGAAATTGCTGAATGCGCACTAGTTGTTGCCCGTATATTAGTGAAATTCAATCACTTAGTGCAAACCGAATCCAGCCATGACGGCAGGGAACGAGACAATTAGTCGCCAATTTGTTGAATTTCGACGGATTTGCGCCGTAATTGCCCGCATGCCGCATCAATTTCGTTTCCTTTTAGCTGTCGAAACTGGACATTGATGTTTCCCGCCTCAAGAATATCACGAAAACGGCTGATTGAATTTTGCGACGGTCGTTTGTACGGTAGCCCGGCGACTGGATTATATGGAATAACATTCAGCAGTGCGTTACGGTGTTTAAGAATACGAACTAATTGTTGGGCATGCACGATTTGGTCATTGATTTGATCAAGCAACACGTATTCGAACGTCAGGCGTCGTGAGGAGACATCGAAGTAATGATCGGCTGCGGCGAGAATGGATTCAATACCGGTTTTCTTATTGACTGGAACCAATTCGTTACGTAATTCATCGTTAGGTGCATGCAACGAGACGGCTAGTTGAAAGCGGGTATTGAGTTCCGCCAATTGATGGATGCCTGATGGTAGTCCGACAGTGGAAATCGTGATTCGTCTGGCGCTGATCCCTAACCCATCTTTACTAGTTGCGACATCTAATGCCGGTAATAGATTGTTAAGATTTGCTAAGGGTTCTCCCATCCCCATTACGACGATATGGCTCAAACGTTCGTCTTCGGGCAACAATCGCTGCAGCACGAGGATTTGTTCGATGATCTCGCCAGTGGTCAGATTGCGATCGACGCCGTCGAGGCCGCTTGCACAAAAGACACATCCCATCGCGCAACCAACCTGGCTGCTGATACAAATTGTTCGCCTCAAGCCATCACGCAACAACACACACTCAACGGCCTTTCCGTCACTCAGCCGTAACAGTAATTTTTCTGTTCCATCTTTGGACTTCTGATGCGAGGCAGTGGTCGTGGTCCAAATCTCGAATTCAGCAGCTACCCTTTCTCGCAATGCTTGCGGTAGGTCACTCATGTCTGCGAATGCAGCGACTCGGCTTTGAAATAGCCATCGCTGAATTTGTTTTGCGCGAAAGGCGGGTGCCTGTTGGTCCGCTAGCCAAGCTGTAAGAACAGATTGTGATTCGAAAATATGGGGCATTGGTTTAACGCGCTATTGTACTCGAGGATCGATAGATTGGATGTGGGTGTCGATAAGCTGTTTAATCGTACCGTCGTTTAACGATTGTTCAAATTGTTCGATGGATTCAATGATCAAATGGCTGCAAAATTTAACTACCCAATTATGCACCATGGGACTAATCGTGATTACTATTTTTCCACTACGAAACGCTTCCCACATTTCAATAGCGGTTCCCATTGAGGCGGTGGGTGCAAAGGCGACCAAACAATCAACTTCTCGACACATTCGATTATGATTAAAGAAGGTATCTTTACCGGTGTCGTCGTCATAATCGATCGACTGATTATGGTTAGCTAAGGGATCATACACTTCGGCATTGTCAAAGTTTGACAACAGCAGTTGTTTTATTTTCTTACGATAGTTTTGAGCGTGTAACTCAGCAGGGATTAATGAACCCTGCATTATTCCGGCAATAAAAAATCTCATAAGGCCCTCGGTTTCGTTCAATCGTCGGTTCAGGCTACAATCTATTAGACAAGTAACAAATAACATCCATGCTCGATGCCCGAATAACGGTATTCAGTGTAAACCAATTTTAGGGATAGAAAACCGTGGCGCATCCTCAAACCTTGCAGACTCCAAAAATTAAGCGTAGTGCGAAAGAACGCGAAGTTTTATATAACCAAGTTATCGAGATGATGGCGATTTCTGGAGGCAGTGGTCAGGAAGCTGGTATTGCGGAATATATTCGCAGTTCATTGTTGTCCGCGGGGGCTCAGCCTACGGCGATTCGATTTGACAGCGCCCACCGTCGTACTCGGATAAAAGGCGAGGTTGGCAACTTGATTTATCGGATGCCAGGTACGTTGCCTCGGTCAGGTACTGCCGGAATGTCTACCGCCCATCGCATGCTTAGTGCCCATATGGATACCGTTCCAATTTGTGTTGGTTGTCGTCCTCAGCGAAAGGGTCAGAAAGTCACTTCGATTGATTCGCACACTGGCTTGGGTGCTGATAATCGAGCTGGCTGTGGAGTCCTATTATCTACTGCGATTGAATTACTCAACCAGGGTTTACCTCATCCGCCATTAACATTTGTGTGGTTTGTTCAAGAGGAGGTGGGATTACAAGGATCCCGCTTTGCTACCACGAGTTTATTTGGAAAACCTAGATTGGCGTTTAACTGGGATGGGGGCCAACCCGCTAAAATGACGATTGGCGCGACAGGTGGTTACCGGATGGTCATCGACGTTAGCGGCATTGCTGCACATGCTGGAGTGTGCCCTGAACGCGGAGTCAGTGCAATTGCAATTGCTGCTTTGGCGATCGCTGATTTACAGAAAAATGGCTGGCACGGTTCAATATGCAAAGGGAAGCGGCGTGGTACATCGAACGTGGGAGTCATTCGAGGGGGTGAAGCGACCAATGTCGTCACGGATCATGTGTTTGTACGAGTGGAGGCACGTAGTCACAATCGTTCTTTTCGTGAACGGATTGTGCGAGAAATTGAAAATGCCTTTAAGCGAGCTGTTAAGCAAGTGAAGAATAAGCAGGGGCAAATTGGTTCCGTCTCGATTTCGGGCCATTTGGATTACGAATCGTTTTGTTTAAAGCCGACGGAACCGTGTGTGAAAATTGCCGAGTCAGTGATTTGCGCCCAAGGTGCTACGCCGATATCTGCGATTGCTGATGGCGGCGTAGATGCGAATTGGCTTACAGAACATGGGATCCCCACGGTGTCGCTGGGTTGTGGTCAAGCCAATGCACATATGGTGACAGAGTCTCTAGATTTGTCGCAGTATTTATTGGCCTGTAATATTGGCTTGTCGATTGCTCAAGGCTTTGGTGCATAGCATCATTAAGGAGATTTGCGATGCAAGATGATGATGAACTTTGCCTTTGTTTTCACGTATCACGTAGAAAGGTTGCGAGTTTTATTCGCATCGAAAGGCCGGTCCGAGCATCTCAAATTAGTGATTGTTCGGGTGCTGGAACGGGCTGTGGGTGGTGCCGCCCGTTTTTAGAGAAAATGTTCGATAATGCAGTACAGCAGGAAAAAACAGCTTCTGTGTTGCCATTTGCCGAAGAATATTCACAAATGCGGAAAAATTACATTGAGGAACAACAACGATCGCAAAACTCAGAGGATGATGAACTGGTTTAACCAACAAGCTTAACATATGATTGGATAAGGACAGTAGCGATACCCGTTGGCCGTTTAGACATTTATTTATACTTTTATGTTGTCGTGAAAAATTTGGAATTATAGTTTGAATCCATCAGACTCAGCCATTATTGATTATGCTCAACTCGATCCAGATGTGCGGTTGATGTTAGAAGTGCGCGAGGATAATGCCGCTGCTTTTGAGGAATTGGTATCAAGGTATCAAGTCCGTCTGATTTCGGTATTTGAGAATACGGTAGGGCGTCAAGGACAGGCTGAGGATTTGGCACAGGAAGTATTTTTGCGTATCTATCGGGCACGCAAACGATATCAACCTGGGGCTCGTTTTTCAACTTGGTTGTATAGAATTGCTCATAACGTAGGGAGTAACGCTCGCCGCAGTCTGGCACGCCGCCATGAAGTGAACATTGTGGCTCAGTCGACTGGTCAAATGTCAGTACAACCGTTGAGCCAAATGGCTAAAGAGGCGAGTGCCTTAATGCCCGCTCGACAACTTGACCAAGTAGAGCGTGCAGAAATTGTGCGAGCTGCTATGGAATCATTGAATCAGCGCCAACGGATGGCTTTGATGCTATCAAAATTTGAAGGCATGAGTTACGAAGAGATTGCGAGTTCGATGGAACTGAGCGTTTCCGCAATCAAGAGTTTGCTATCGAGAGCTCGAGTTAACTTGCGTGAAATACTTGTTCCCTATATGCATGACGGGATGCTACCGGAATCAGTCAATGATGCGCTGCAAGAACCGACTCCCGATGTGGCAGAAAGTGGAGGTTCTGAAATTGATGTACACCACGATCAGGGCGAAGAGGAAATGGAAGGAGGTATGCAATGAGTGAAGGTGAGCTAAATGAAAACGAAACGGTCGAATTACAGTTAGACGATTCAGCGGGTCAGGAAGATCAGGTTGATCAAGAGAGTCAACAAATTGTTGCATATCTTGATGGTGAACTTGATGCCGCGACAAATGCCGAAATTGAGAAACGCTTGGTCGACGACGCTGAATTTGCATTGCGGTTGCAACAGCTACAACGGGCTTGGGATCTGTTAGATGAATTACCACGCGCTGATAGTAATATTGATTTTACTCGCAGCACAGTTGAGTTGATTGCAGTTTGTGCTGAAGACGATTTGCAAGCTACTAAGAATCAGTTCACGCAAAAGAAGATTCAATCTTGGTTGTTCCGCAGTGGGTTGGTTGGCTTAGCGATTCTTTTAGGCTGGTTTATTGGTGATTGGTACTTTGGACGAGCAGAACGTCAATTATTGCAAGATTTACCAGTAATTCATCAATTCGATGAATATCGTTTGACCGAAGACTTAGAGTTCCTAAAACAACTTCAGGATGCTGGGTTGTTTGATGAGGAGCCGAACATTGAAGAATAAAGCAATTAATCTACCTTGGTCGGGAACTGTAGTGCTGGTGCTAGTGGTTATGGTTCCGTTGCCGTTGGCCTGGAGTCAGTTGAGTCAAAGTGCGCCCGCAAGTATTCAAGAATTATCCCAATTGCCAGCTCGAGAGCGAGCGCAGCTACAGGAAAAACAGACGCGGTTCGAGCAACTTGGTGAAGACGAGCAGCGCAAGTTACGGCAGTTTCATCTGACGTTGCAAAAAGATCCCGCGCGGGATCAGTTGACTCAGATTATGCATTCCTACACGCAGTGGTTGCTGGCGTTGCCATCGGTGGAGCGGCGGCGGATTATTAGTTTGCCACGAGAAGAACGGTTTGTAGAAGTTGAGAAGATTGTTAATGAGCAAAAAGCAAGCCGTTTTAAAGAACTGTTGAATTCACGACTCGATTTTGATGACTTAAGCGTTGTCGCCGACTGGATGAATGACTGGATGAAGACAGAGAACGTAAATATATCTAAATTGGTGTTGGAAGTTATTAAAGAATTAAGTGAGGAGGTTCAACAGCGGATTTTATCGATTCAAGATCCGGCGACCCGCTTGCGGATGACGATGTTTGCTTCTCTAGAAAAAATCGAAATGAAAAAATGGACGCAGATGTTTCCGCAATGGCAACAGAACACAGATCGTCTGCTTGGCAAGATCTCACCCACCGCTCGTGAGATTTACGAAGAAGCCCAAGGTGAAAGAGAACAGTTGCAATTGATCATGCGATGGGCCTATAACGCTTTTCTGGCAAAACGTTTTAATTGGATGAATGTTGATGATCACGCGTTGGTTAAGTTTTATCAAGAAGAATTAAATGTCAAGGATCGCGATATGGTGGATCGCCTGCCTGCTGAGCAATATAAGGCAACGCTGCGGCGACTTTATTTCCGCTACAAACGGCAGCCACGGTTTTTTGAAACGAACTCTGACAATGGTCCCTCGTCCGGACGGCCACCGATTCCGTCAAACGACCAGTAATCCCAGCCTTCCTAATCTCCCACGGGTATCCGGAGAATATGAATACGTATTTATCACATCATATGTGAAATATCGAGATATTTAGGTGGAAGTTAACTTTGCAGTGGGCATTAGTGTTGTCATGGAGTCGTGAATATTCTTATTCTACGGTGAATAGATTGACTTTAATAACCCAACACCGCAGATGGTGCGCGTACGTCATTGTAGGTAGCGCATCACAGTATAGGAGCGACGATTTTGTTAGTTGCAGCGACCACATCATGTTTCCCAGACTTAACACTAGAAGAGTCACTCGAGAGATTAGTGGATCTTGAGTTTACAGCAGTTGAAATAGAGATCAATGAATCGAAAAATCAAATCAAGCCTTCAGAGATTCTTGTAGATGTAGAAAATGCATATGATCGCTGTAGAAAATCCCACCGATTAGACGTGGTTAACTATTGCGTGGGGATTACCGCCACTGGTGATGAACATTATCAACAGTTTGCAGCCATATGTGAATTGGCTCGAATTACTAAAGTTGTCTCGATCACAGTCCCATCCGCTAAATTGGGCACTCCGTTTAATGAAGAAGTAGAACATCTGCAGCGACTCGTAGCGTTAGCTCATAAGGAAGGCGTGCAAGTTAACATTCGCAATCAAAGTGATTGTCTTGCGGCAGATCCCGATACGATCACCGTTCTCTGCGATAACGTAGACAACCTCGGGTTGGCTTTCGACCCGAGTGTATACGTATGTGGTTCCGAAGTTGGTAAAGACCCCGAAAAGCTAATCAAATATATCCGACATTTGTATTTGCGTGATAGCAGCCCCGATAATTATCAGGTGCGAGTGGGTCAGGGGACGGTGGATTACGGTCAACTGGTACATACGTTAAATAAGATGCAATACCGGCGAGCAATGAGCGTGGATATCGTTCCCCAAGAAGGCATTGAACATTCTGCCGAGATGCGAAAAATGCGGCTGCTGCTGGAGAGCTTGCTGTAGACACCGTCGCTATTGAAAAGCAACGAGCTGCCGCTGTGAGCCGTTGTTAGAAAACCTTTGCGTGACAACGAGGTCGGCTATATTTATTGGACGATCCAATCTGATGGATTGCTTTTCAGGCGCGGGTGTCTGATAATGAAATAAATAGTAGTTAGCCGTTTGTTTTGATCTTGAGGCAGTATGATGGTTTTGTTTTTCAAACGAATTAATACATGGATATTGTTTGCTTTTATTGGGGGGGTCGCATTCATGACGATGCCAGCAGCAGCCAGTAATTTTGACGTGTCGGTAGATGATTGGGGAGCGACTCCAGAGGGCCATGAGATTCAGCTTTATACTTTAAGCAACAAGCAAGGCATGACCGTGCAGGTTACGAATTATGGTGCGACGGTTGTGTCAGTAAAAACTGCTGATCGCAACGGTAAGATTGCCAATATTAACGTGGGATTTGATTCGCTAGACGGTTATCAGTTAAGTCATCCCTATTTTGGTGCAACGGTAGGTCGTTATTGTAATCGCATTGCCAATGGTAAGTTCTCAATCAACGGTACCGAATACACTTTGGCTCAAAATAATGGCGACCATCATCTACATGGTGGAGAAAAAGGATATAACCGTGTGGTTTGGTCTGCTCGGGTGGTAAGACGTCTCAGTGGTATTGGTGTTGAGTTTAGTTATCAAAGTGTTGATGGAGAAGAAGGTTATCCTGGTAACGTTTCTGTCAAAGCAACGTATGTCCTCACAAACCGTAATGAGTTAGTGGTTGATCTGCAAGCAGAAACAGATCAGCTAACGCATGTGAATTTGACGAACCACAATTATTGGAATCTTAGCGGTGTGGGGAGCGGAAAAATTCATGACCATGTTTTACAAATTGAAGCAGACCATTCCTTGGCCGTAGATGAAGGATTGATTCCAACGGGTGAATTACTTGAGGTGGAAGGGACGCCATTGGATTTCCGCACATCTCGTGCGATGGGAGCACAAATTGAGAAGAACGATTTAGACCCCAATGGATATGACCATTGCTTTGTTCTCAACAGTAAGGTCCGGCGTCAAACGCTAGCGGCAACCGTCACGGACCCTGCATCGGGCCGTGTAATGAAGATATTCACCGATCAGCCAAGTTTACAGTTTTACACAGGTAATTTTCTTAGCGGTAGTGAAGCAGACGGCGGTAATGAATACCAAACTGCTTTTTGCCTGGAAACACAGCATTTCCCGAACTCTCCCAACAATGACGCCTTTCCAAGCACTTTACTGCACCCAGGCAAACGTTATCGCCATGTGACAGTGCATGCTTTTAGTGCGGAATAATTCTCGAGCGGCTGATTATAAATCCAGATTTTTTCCAATCGATCTGTTATAAGTGTACGGATGTACATTATACTGTCGATAAGCATTACAACATGGATAGGAGAGGAGTTTTTCAACTTATCTCTCCGATCGCTGTTATTTCTTATTGGAAAAGGAATCTCCCTATGGCGCCTACAGATGCATTAACTCAACGACAATTATCTATATATGAATTTATTCGGGACAATATTTTGTATCGTGGGTATGGTCCTACGGTTCGAGAGATTGCCGGTGAATTCGGTATAAAATCTCCCAATGGAGTGGTTGGGCATTTAAATGCGATCGAGAAGAAAGGGTTGATTGTCCGCGATAAAAATAAATCTCGCGCGATAGAACTGACGGCAGAAGCACTCGAAGAAGAACGTGGCTTGCCATTGGTCGGAACGGTCGCTGCTGGTATGACGAACCTAGCTTTCGAGCAGGATGACCGAGTAGACTTTGCCGGCATGTTCTCTAGTAGTGACCAATTTGTATTGGAAGTAAACGGGGATTCAATGATCGAAGCTCACATTGCCGACGGTGATTATGTCGTTGTTAAACGTCAATCCAACGCTAGTCCTGGTGAGATTGTTGTTGCCCAAACTGATGAAGGTGAAGCCACGCTGAAATATTGGTTTCCTGAGTCGAACCGAATTCGATTGCAACCGGCTAATAGAGAGATGGAACCAATCTACCTGAGAAATGCAAGTGTTTTGGGGGTTGTCGTTGGCGTTGTAAGGCAGGTTTAATAACGGCGCATGGGCACCAAGCGGCGCGTCAAGATAATCACCCTGTTTGGTCTAATCGATTATTGAGTTTGTTGTAAAGCGTTTTCAGCGAGATACCAAGTTCTTTGGCCGCGTCGGGTTTATGGTTATTATGTCGTTCAAGTGCCGCATGAATCGCTTGCAATTCCATTTCACGCAAATTCAGTGATGGTAGTGTTTGCGTACTCGTTACGGTGGCAGACGTATCAAGCAACGTTGCGTCGCTTGATGGCGCATGAAAGCGAGACGGTAGGTGTGCTAGCGTAATTGGTAGTTTGTCACAGAGAATGGTTGCGTGTTCCACAACATTGGCGAGTTCACGGACGTTACCTTTCCAAGTTGCTTGGCTTAAGGCAACGAGTGTCGCGGAGTCAAATACTTCCTCGGGCTCAAGTGGTTCTCTGTGGTGGGTGCGGCAATAGAGATGAGCTGCTAACAATGGAATATCCTCAGTTCGCTGTCTCAGCGGTGGTAACGATATTTCAAAAGGGTTAATCCTAAATAGCAAGTCTTCCCGGAACTCACCTTGTTCCACCATTTGTTCCAGATCACAGTGTGTCGCACAAATCACCCTAACATCGACAATAAAAGACTGGTTATCGCCGACTCGTCGGATTTCGCCACTTTCGAGAACCCGCAATAAAATAGCCTGAGTGTTCTTGGGCAACTCACCGATTTCATCGAGCAGTAACGTTCCATGGTTGGCAACTTCAAATAACCCACTGCGTTGCTTATCAGCACCTGTAAAAGCTCCTTTACAATGACCGAATAATTCACTTTCGATCAAATTTTCAGGTAACGCCCCGCAATTTACTGCAACAAAGGGATGTTCGTGACGATTACTACGTTGATGTACAGCACGAGCCACCAGTTCTTTACCGGTACCAGTTTCACCGCGCACCAGCACAGTTGATTGTGTGCTGGCAACACGATCAATTAGTTTTTCGACATGCTCCATTTCTGAGCTTTGACTAATAATGGGCGAACTACCGACCACGCGATCGAGCTGATGTTTGGCTGCTTGGTATTGGCGAGCTAATTGATTCTTTTCGCTAATTTTTTTCAACAGCGATTTCAATTTGATCAATTTGCAAGGTTTCGTCAGGTAATCAAAGGCTCCCTGTCGTAGGGCCGCAACGGCGGTTTCTATCGAGGATTTTCCGGTAAGTATGATAGCATCAATATCTTCAGATACTTCGCGAGCATATGTAAGCAATTCAATACCTGACATGCCTGGCATATCAAGATCGGTTATTAAGCAATCGTATCGATCTTGTTCAAGCGCAGCGACGGCTGTCTCCCCATCGGGGCACACGGTAACCGTATGGCCCATACGTGGTAACTCAATACTGAACAATTCCTGTAAGAATTCTTCATCATCAACAAATAGGATGTGCAAGCCTTTAGGCGACTTGGTGTCCTCGTTCATCATGTCCATAGTCTCTTTCATTACTTAATGCTTGTGTTGTGATGGGTAATTTAACAGTAAACACAGAACCCTGGTTAATGCCTTGACTGGCGGCAGTAATTGTACCGCCATGTTCACTGATGATACGGTAGGTAATTGAAAGCCCCAAACCCGTACCCTGTTTGCTTTGTCGCCTCGTAAAAAATGGTTCAAAGACCTGCTTAAGCACCTCTTCGGTCATCCCGCAGCCGTCATCGGAGACGGTAATGGTTGCTGAGTGTTTGTTTCCGTCGAGCGTTATCATAACATGTCCATTACTGGAAATGCTGTCCAATGCGTTGGTTACAAGGTTTAGAACAGCTTGCTTTATTTCGTGACTATGAACCATTGCAGTTGCTGGCGACTTGATATCTACTGCGATTTGTTTTTGTTTATATTTTCCAAGATGTTGAATCATATCGACGGTGTCTCGGATAATAGGAGAGAGTTCGGTTGACTGCCGTTGAATATCACCTCCACGAGAGAAATCAAGCAATTGCTCAGTGATGCCTTTGCAGCGGAAAGCTTCTTGTTGAATTTGCCGAAGATATTTTTGGATGATGTTGATTTGCTCATCATTTTTCGATGAATCTGTCCCCGCAATAAGTTCAGCGACTCGAGTTTCCAACGATTCCGCACAAATGGCGATGGTCGCTAGCGGGGTATTGATTTCATGCGAGACACCCGCGGCGAGGAATCCGACACTCGCGAGTTGTTCACTACGAATAGCTTCTTGGGTGCGAATTTTAACTTGTTGGTCGAGATCGTCGCGGATTAGTTTGAAATTACGAGTCATATTGTTCATGGCGAGGGCAAGTTCAGAGACCTCGTCATCAGTATCGGTGACAATCTCATATTCAAGATCGCCACTAGCAACTCGCCGTGATCCGGCGATTAGCTTTCCAAATGGGCGAACAATCCAGGTATGAACCATGCGGAATACTTGGATTAATAAAATTGCAGCAGTAATCGAAGTAATCCAAGTAATAACGATCCAAGTCCGATATTGCAGTCGAACTTCATCGACGAGCGAGTCCATGCGATTTTGCAGAATTTTAGGAAGTTGTGCTGTCCGTAACTTTATTTGTCCTAGTGCTACACCCATAATGGCATAGGAGTCAATCATATCGCCTTGATTGGCTCGGCGGATTTGTTGTCGCATTAGTTGAACTTGTTGGTTCACATCACGGATCAGTTCCTGTTCCTGATGTATATTCCCAATAATTTCGCCTTCTTGTTGAGACGTACTAAGTTGTAGATTGTATTGTTGGGTTGAAAATTCTATCAGATTTAGGTGATCGTTGAACTGTTTATTGGATTTGTCGGTCAGTGGTCCATCGGCATTGTGGTACGAATTAAGTAGCGTCTGTAGGTCGTCACTGTTTTGATTAATTGCTTCAGTTAATGGTAGTTCCTTGGCGCGAGTACTGATACTGCGTGCCAAGCGACGATATGAATAGACCCCTTGGAAACTACTAAAGGAGAGCGCCCCTACGATCGCAATGAGCATTGCGAGGCAGAGTGTGAGTTTATAGCGGATTGCCCAGCGGGAAAACATTGTCGAACTCCGGTAATTAACGTTTCGTCATGTTTTGTAACAAGGGTAGCCCTACGGCCAGCAACAACACGTTGCCTAACCAAACACCGTAAGATGGGAAGACCCCTAATTTCGTTTGATTGACACCGAACTGGAATACAGGGTAGTAGGTTATTAAAATGGGAAGAAAACACAGCCCAAAACATGTCCAGAAATCGGCAATTTTAAAACGGATGGCTACGGCGGATCCAATGATCATGAACACCAGACAAGTAAACCCGCTGGCCCAACGGCGGTATGGTTCAGCTTGATATCGATTGAGAGTGTGATGCGATTTCTGCAGCCCCATTAAATTGATTTTCCACTTTTCATTGTGAAGCTCCGGCAAGTCACCCGTTAGTAATTGGTAACCAGCCTTGGTGGCGAGAAGTTGTCGCTGGATATCAATATTTGCTGACGTTTCATTGATACGGAATGCGATATCTCGGAGGGGGGTTTCTGACGGGCGAGGTTGACCAGTGGGATTTCGTGCAAAGGTGGATAGCGGTAAGTCATATTCAAATATATCGGGCCATTCGCCAATCGTATCTGAGCCGATGTCGAATTGAGTGTCTTGCAATACGACTTTTAATTGATTGCTTTGAGCATTGAATATTAATTCTGCCTGCCGTGCAACGAGTGTAATCGGCGGTGAATTATCTTTGTTATGAAAAGAGATTGTAGGCCTTATGAGGGTGCGGCCTTGTACGTCGGCAACGTGAATGGAAAATTGGGAATTACTATAAGATCGCTGTGTACGGAGCATTCCATAGGCAATATCTTCTACACTACGTAAAATTATGCGATCGACCCCTGTGCGACCCCATGAGACAGCGATGTCATTGAGCCAGACTGTTCCCAGTGAAATGATAAAGGCGAGTAGGATTCCTGGCCAAACGACGGTCATTGGCGAGTTGCCATTGGCCTTGATAGAGAGGATTTCGTTAAGACCTGCCATGCGGCCGTAAACGACGCAAGTGGCTAGCAGCAACGTACCTGGAATAGCAAAGCGAAGAACATCGGGGAGTAGGTACGGAGTGAGTCTCAGAACTAGTAATGGTCCCAACCCTTCTTGAATAGCGCGTTGGGCAAGAAACACCAGCAGTAATAGCATGGTTACAACCGTTACGATGACGGTGAATGTCTTCAGCAGTTCAAAGACTACATATCGGGTGATGGTTCGCATACTAAGAGGGGATCCGCAGCGGATTGTAAAAATGACAATCAGATGGGAAATGTACCATTATTGAGGGATTTTAGACAATAACGATTAGAGTAACCGTTCCATCATTAATGCATGCGGCGTTATTTAGAGCGGAATTCGTCCATGATGTAACATATTCCCTTAGCCAATGTCTGGAATGCTGACAAATAGTTTCCTTGCTGGAAATATTCGGTGCCGTCTACTAGATGCTCGTCAAAGGGACCCCAGCGATAGTCTTTGTTAGATGTTTGTGCAATTTTGCGAATTTGTTTTGCCGTGGTTAACAGCTTCTCTAAAATTACCTTATTGGGGAGGCAACTTTCCCTGGTGTAAGGCCCTTTACCTAACGGACCCTCAGTCGTCGTTGGTTTTTCTGGTGGGTTGGATTGCTTAGACTTAATTAAGCCTGCCAATCCTGCGATAGTGCCAATCCCCACAGCACCGAGTCCAATGCGTAGATGGTCCGTCAAACCTAAAAATAAGCCAGCTAGGGCAAATGCTATGGCTGTAATCCAAAAGGCGGGATGTGTATTTGTACGTTTGATTTTCCGTTGTTGGGATTCAAATGGCGTAGTGGTTTGCGTATCGGTGCAAACACGATCGCCAATTACTTGGATGATGATAATGGTGATGTTATCAGGGCCGCCGCGGAGGTTTGCTAAGTCAACCAAAAATTGAGAGGCTTCTAGTGGGGGTAACGCGGCCATCGCTGCACCAATTTCAGCATCCCCGACTTCTCCATTGAGCCCATCACTGCAAAGTAAGAAAGTGTCACCGAGTTGAACCGGAAAGGGGCCCTCACAATCGACTTGGACGTCGGGATTGGGACCGAGTGAGCGAGTGATTACGTTAGAGGGAATGTCATCGCTTTGGTGGCCTTGAGCACGCATTTCCCAGACTAGGCTGTGATCAAAAGTAAGTTGTTCAACAATGCCTTCACGGCGACGATAAACGCGACTATCTCCAACATGACCAACGACGGCACCCTGCGGTAATAACAACAACGCACTACACGTAGTCCCCATGTTGTGGAATTCAGGATTGACCTGGCCCTTGCGATGAATTTCATGATTGGCTTTTTCGATCGCCTGCTTTAACGCTAATGGAGGTGTCAAATCTTGAAAGATTAGATAGTGATGGGGGATATGAGTAACAGCATCACTGCTTGCTAACTCACCTGCAGCATGAGCACCCATTCCATCGCAAACGACAAACAAGTGACCCCGTGTGTTGAATCCAGTAGCATCGTCTTGTATGACGACAACGGAACTGTCTTGATTTGTCGCGCGACGCATACCCTTGTCGGTAATCTCAATGACTGTTAGGCAATCAGTCCAAGGGTGTTGATGTTCAGCCATGTGTTTTATGAAGGAGTTAGACTAGCGTGTTGTTTTTCGGAATTGTCACCGCAATGTATATTCTACACTTATATACTCGGCAAAATGACCCTTGTTTCATTCCTCTTAGCACCAATTATCTGATGTCATAGATTGCTAATGACATCTGAGACTACTTTACCGTAAAATTTTACCGCAGAGTTCATGAAAATTGGTGCTAAAACGGAGTGTTCCTAGTGAAAAAGGTTTGTATGTGTATTGTAGCGATGTTTTGTGTCGTGATCTTGCCCCACTTCTGCGAAGGCGCGGTACGACGCCGAGTGACTATTCGTAGTAATCCCCCCGGTGCGTTAGTGTTTATCGATGACCAGGAAATTGGGGTTACGCCTGTTTCAACGTCGTTTATTTATTACGGCACAAGGAAGATCCAACTCATCAAAGATGGTTATGAGACAGTAACGGTTTTGCGTACATTTAAGCCCCCGTGGTATCAATGGGCCGGTATTGATTTCGTTACTGAAAACCTAGTGCGATCCGAGTTTCGGGACGAACGGCTAGTCGAATTTAAATTAATACCACTACGTATTAAAACCAATAAAGAACTTGTCGACCGTGGAAATCAGTTACGTCAACGGGTTCGCCAAGGCATTGTAACGACAGTACCAGTACAACCTAGGAATTTGCGCACATTATATCCTCAACCCCGTACCACAACGCCTGTAAATAGGACTCCACGTCCTAGGTAAGCATTGTCAGCGGATTGCCGGATCAACTAGGTGACTACCAGAGAGGTGATTTAACGCCTGTTCCGCTAGGCCGTCGATTCAGTGCACCACTGACGCCAAGTTGTCGCGGGTCGGTTGCTATTTTATCCGCAAAGATTCTTAAGTCATTCATGATTGGCCGTAGTCTTTTGGTGGCGTCCTCGACGTTCATCGAGGTACGACGAATTTGGTCATACAGTTCATCATCATGGATGAGTTTGTGTAAGCTACCGCGTGAGCTGTTTACGGTGGTTACCATTTGATCCATTTTTGTTACGAGGCTATCAAAATCCTCGACCGAGGAAGTGATAGATTCCACGAGTTGTTCTCCGCGTTCACCCAATGGTTGTGTGAATCTTTGCAAGTGTTCTAAATTAACCTGGGCCTGCTCACCAACAGTTTCGAATTGTTGCATCGTGACCTGCACACTGTCCATCGTATTACTCGCCTGTTGCAAGATAACAGGGAACTGTTGGACTGCCTGTTTGAGTTTGGCAGTCACTTGGGGATCACCAACGATGGTATCTATAGCAGTCATTGCGGTTGCAAATCGAGTCATCGCTTCCTCGGTTTTGCGAACTGCTTTTTTGAGGTCACTTTCATTATCAGAAAACGAGCTATTTAGACTTTTCATAAGCGCAGTGAACTCATTGGCAGCTTGATCAATGCCTCCGCCCGCACGTTGTATAGAGGCGAAGGTCTCGGTCATGTTTTGTTGCATGGCAAGTAACGCTGACAATGGGTCAACTACAACCGTACCAAGACTGAGGTCGCCGCCGGCAGGAACCACTGCTTGGCTTTGAGTGGTTTCTTGTTCGTCAAGTAGACCATCATTATTGACATCAAAGTAACTTAGTCTTTCACTTGGTGCAGCGGAAGAAAATTCCAAAATTGCTTCACCCGTCAACAACGACCCCATTTTGATGCGACAAATATCCTGATAACGCAAAGTGACGCCTTTATTGATTGCGAGTGTTAGTACAACGCCGTTGTCTTGCAGGTCGATTTCAAGTACCCGTCCGATTTGGACACCGTTTTTTTGTACGATTGTGTTTTTGTGTACGCCAGGCGTGGCTGGAAACTTGATCCGCATTTCATCGTAGGCAGATCCCAGTGTAGGCATGGCTCCAAATATAAACACAAGTGTAGACGTGACGATGATACCAAGCATCATCACGACTCCGATCATAAGTTTATCTCGTTTGTTATTCATCGGTTGTATAAATCCTTTACCCGTCAGTTAATTCGACAACCCGTTGGCCAGCTTCACCATGGATAAATTGTGTAATTCGTAGATCGGCGTGGTGATCTAACAGACTGGGGGGTCCATCAAAAATAATTTGAGCATCGTTTCCCGCTAAGCGATCAATGGGATGGAGCATAATGATTCGGTCGGCGACCTTACGCGCTGTTTTCATGTCGTGTGTTACGATGACGCTAGTGACAGTGTGTTGGAGACGAGATCGCATGATAAGTTCATTGATGACATCACTAGCGATAGGGTCTAATCCGGTGGTGGGCTCGTCATAAAGCATGAGATCTGGCTTGAGGATGTTAGCTCGAGCGATAGCCACTCGTTTTCGCATCCCACCTGAGATTTCCATTGGGTACCGTTGGCAAACGTTGTCAGCTAAGCCGACTTCTCGCAAGCTTGCTGTCACAAGTGACATGATATCCTCTTCACATAATACTGTGTCCGAAGTGATATTTGATTCGGATTGTCGTATTGGAAACCCAATGTTTTCCGCGATCGTTAGACTATCAAACAACGCTGCACCTTGAAAAACGAAACCAGTACGAGTTCGTAGGTGCGATAATTCAGCGTTTGTTGTTTGATATAGATTCACCCCGTCAAAGTGGACCGTGCCCGCTTGGCCTTGGATCAAACCAATCAGCGACTTTAATAGCACAGTTTTACCACAGCCACTTTCACCAATGATTGCCAGTGTCTCACCGCGACGGATCTCTAGGGTTATGTCTTGTAGTACCACCCGTCCTTCAAAATTCACGCATAGTTGCCGGACTTCTACGAGGGGGGCGACAAAAGGGCGGTTGTTCTGCTGATTGGGCGCTGATTGAAGCGGCGGGGGTGAACTCATAGCAAGGCTTTTCCTCCAGATTGCAATGGTAGGAAAAGCCGGTCGAGACCCAATCCGAGTAATAGGTCAACCCCGAGGATTAATACAAAGCTAATGACAAAGGCGGCTGTGGCAGCGCGTCCTACCCCTTTCGCGCCTACTTGGCAATGAAATCCGTAATAGCAGCTGACGATAGCAATCGTACATCCAAAGAACAGGCTTTTAATGAGCCCAGTGAGTAGATCCCAGCCACCCACAAAATCTCGTGAATATTGAAAATATAGGTGGGGATTAACATCGAGGGACAAATAGCTGTAGGCAAATCCGCCGAAGATTCCCATGAAATCTGCCATAATCGTGAGCGTAGGGATAAGTAGCAGAGCAGCGGCTACGCGGGGCACGACCAAATGATGGATGGGGTTGATACCCATACTTTCCAATGCATCGATTTGCTCTGTGACTCGCATGGTTCCTAATTCTGCAGCCATGGCACTACCTACGCGTCCTGCTAACATCGTTGCGGCCAATACCGGCCCAAGTTCTCGGACGAGCGTCATGTTTATGACAGCGCCCATGTGATTTGCCATTCCGATTTGGCTAAATTGAAAATGGCTTTGAACAGCAAGAACCATTCCAATAAAGAGTCCCGTTAGTGCGATGACGGGTAGGCTAAGCACTCCGATTTGAAAACAGGCGCTGACGAGTGTACCAGGTCGCATTTTGCGTCGGAAAAACCATTTCAAGATTTGTATAGTAAATAGTGTTAAATCACCGAGCTGGAAGATAAAGCTAGTGCAGCTATCGGTGATATTGCGCAGCAAGCCGTGAGAACGCAAGGCGTTGGGTGGTATTGCTGGTTTAACCGTCGTATCGACCGAGTTCATGAGCAGCCTAAAAAAGCGGAATTATTTGTTCCGTATTCTTGGTAGGTGTGGGCATCAAAAGTAGCGCACAACCGTACCTGCTTCAATTCTTCGGCTTGTTAACATAGAGAACTTAAGGGATTTTTACTGAAAATGCCGGTTTTAACGATTCCCGTTCGAAGGCTGTGTAAGCGTACACGAGTTCACAAAAAATAAACGTCACTGTGCTTCGTTGGGTAAGCACACACCGAGGAAAGACTCTCTAGGGTCTGCTCTACTCGGGTGTAGATTTGGGCTTGGTTTTCGGTTTAGCTTTAGGTTTTGCTTTGGCCTTTGGCTTAGCTTTCGTTTTGCGTTTAGGTTTTGTTGCTACGGTTTCTGTTCCTCCTTCATCATCATCTCTGGCAACCACCTTCTCGCAAAACTCACCTAGGAAATCAAGACGGGTGATTCGTTCATGATCGTCGTCCCAAATGGCGTCGACCACAATTTTGTTCTTACCCTCAAATTCACCTTTGAGTAATTCCTCTGAAAGAGGGTCTTCAATCCGGCTTTCAATGGCTCGTCGCAACGGTCGCGCGCCGTAATCTGTGTTAGATCCGGCATTGACGAGATACTCTTTTGCGTCGTCGGTTAATTCCAACGCAATATTCATATCCGCAAGTCGTTCTCGAACTTTCGCCAATTCCAAATCAATGACTTGTTTCAAGTCATTAATATCCAAGTGTCGAAAGATGATAGTGTCGTCGAGGCGGTTGAGAAATTCAGGGCGAAAGACTCGTTCGATTTGCTCCAGCACTCGGCCTTTCATTGACTCATAAGACGCATCATTATCGGGTGCTTGAAAACCAAAGGACGCTTCATTTTTAATTGCCTCCGCTCCGGCATTGGTAGTCATGATCAGAATTGTGTTGCGGAAGTCTACGTTGCGACCAAAACTATCGGTTAATCGTCCTTCTTCCATGACTTGCAGCAGCATGTTAAACACATCGGGATGTGCCTTTTCAATTTCATCTAGCAATACGACAGCATAAGGTCGTCGCCGAATTTTTTCGGTCAATTGCCCACCTTCTTCAAACCCGACATATCCGGGAGGAGCACCGATGAGTCGGCTAATATTATGTTTTTCCATGTACTCACTCATATCAATATGTATGAGTGCGTCGGAGTCACCGAACATGTATTCAGCGAGTGCTTTAGCGAGTAATGTTTTTCCGACACCTGTGGGCCCGGCGAACACAAAACAACCAGTCGGTCGTTTTGGATCTTTTAGACCACTGCGACTACGGCGTACCGCTTTGGAAATCGCTGTGACCGCAGAGTCTTGGCTAATCACCGTCTTATGCAATTCGCTTTCCATTGCCATCAGACGCTTGCCTTCTTCCGTTGAAAGGCGAGTAAGTGGAACGCCAGTCATTTTCGAGACAACTTCAGCGATGACGTCTTCATCAACCACTCCGCCCGCTTCATCCGATTTATCTCGCCATTCTTGTGTGATGGTTTCCTTTTTCTTACGTAGTTTGTCAGCGCTGTCCCGCAACGAAGCAGCCTTTTCAAAATCCTGATTAGCCACCGCTTCTTCTTTTTCACTGTTGAGGGTTTCGATTTCAGTATCAAGCTCTTTTAGATTTGGCGGGCGGGTCATTGTCTTCAACCGAATACGTGCCCCGGCTTCGTCAATAACGTCAATGGCTTTATCGGGTAAACATCGCGCGGGGATATAACGTTCAGAAAATTCAACCGCAGTTTCTAACGCTTCATCAGTGAATTCTACGCGATGATGTTCCTCATAACGCTGTCTTAGGCCTTTGAGGATTTCAACGGTTTCTTCCTTGCTGGTTGGGTTAACAATGATTTCTTGGAACCGTCGAGCGAGCGCATTGTCTTTCTCAATATATTTACGGTATTCGTCTAACGTTGTTGCGCCGATGCATTGGATTTCGCCTCGAGCTAACGCTGGCTTTAAAACGTTCGCCGCGTCAATTGCGCCTTCTGCGCCACCAGCACCAACGAGTGTGTGGAGTTCGTCGATAAATAGGATGGTGTTCTTTGCGCGGCGTACTTCATTCATGACCGCTTTAATACGCTCTTCAAATTGCCCACGATACTTAGTACCGGCTACCATCATCGCAAGATCTAACACAACGATTCGTTTGTCTGCTAACAGATCTGGGACTTCGCCATCAATCACCCGCTGCGCGAATCCCTCAATGATGGCTGTTTTACCCACGCCCGCCTCGCCCAACAGCACAGGATTGTTTTTAGTACGACGACATAGCACTTGTATGGATCGTTCAATCTCTTGGTCACGACCAATGACGGGATCAAGTTTTCCTTGCTTGGCAAGTTCCGTCAGGTCACGCCCAAAGCTGTCCAACGCGGGTGTTTTTGATTTACTGCTTTTACCGCTTGATTCTGATGAACCTGAATCATGACGGGAGCGTTCGTCTTGTTCGCCGTTTTCGAGCCCATGCCCGAGCAGATTGAGTACTTCTTCACGGACGTCCTCAAGCTTCATACCTAGGTTCATCAATACCTGGGCAGCCACGCCTTCTTGTTCGCGTAGAAGGCCCAGCAGGATATGTTCTGTACCGACATAATTATGGTTCAAGCTACGAGCTTCTTCCATGGAATACTCGAGAACTTTCTTAGCGCGTGGTGTTTGAGGGAGTTTCCCCATGGTCACCATTTCGGGGCCACTTTGCACTAGTTTTTCGACTTCAAGGCGGATTTTGCGCAGATCGACATCTAAGTTTTTCAATACATTGGCGGCAACACCACTGCCTTCTTTGACCAGACCTAACAGGACATGTTCCGTACCAATGTACTCGTGATTAAATCGTTGTGCTTCTTGATTAGCAAGCTGCATCACCTTGCGTGCTCGATCGGTAAATCGTTCGTACATGATGACTCCCTCTTTATTGTGTTTTCTGATGCGTCTAAATGACATACGTTTTGCCATCCAAAGCGAATCCGTATGTCACATATGTTTCAAAAGTTCCAAAAATTGAAACAATGCTTTTTCAAATTGTAGTTCCTAGTTAACAACATAACCGAAAAAATACTTTTCGGGGATACCACCAACTGGAATCTTAAGTTAAGTAGACACCGAGTTGGTTTTTATTGTTTATGAGTGATCGTAATTGTACGTATTATGCGACCGCCGACGAAGAATCACTTTTACTTTGGGACGTTAACTTCAATTCCAGCAATTCCAGTTCTCGCTTAATCTCAAATTCCCATTGCTTTGCTTCATCCCATTTTTGGATGTCCGTGATTTGAATAAGCGCTTTTTCGATATGATTTGTGTGTCGTAATAAGGTAATCAGTAGTAATCTCGCTTCAATGTCATGAGGGGACTCTGCCAGAATTTGATTTATGATTGATTCAGATTCAAACCAGTTACCTTTGAAATACTGATTTCTTGCTTCGAGAAATAGTTTGTCGGAAATATCAGATGATTTACGGATTTTGTGGTGACCACCTGAGTGACTTAAAATGTGTTTATCTGACTCAACCATTAGTGGTGGGGAATCAGACACGGTTTCATATTCTGTGTGTTGGTCTGTATAATCGCGATTGAACTGGCGACGCATTTGCAGTTGAGTTGAATATTTACGGGTTATTCGGAAACCATCGGTGGCGCCGATGCTCCAGCATAGCCCTACACAGATCCAGATGACATTCAGGCTACTACTCGGTACTGATTCGATCCACATAAATTGAAAGGTGAGAGCCAAGTTGAAGAGTACTCCAAACCCAGCGGCCATCCCCAGTCCTATCCATTGACCGCGCAGCCATAGCCGAGACAAGCCCGGCCAAGCGGTTGTCATCCAAGGAGTAAGAATGATAGGTATCATGTTGGTAATAGAAGTCATTGGTTAAAACAGAATTGTTAATAGGGATTCTACCGATTCCCTTCTTCTTGCGGCAAGGTTACTTAATATCGATTTATTTTAGTTATGGTTGTTTGAACAGCGACATTTGTTGTGAAAAATGAATAAGAGTTGGTTATTGTTTTAGTGTTTAGTTGGGGGACATCAATCGCTGGTATCTTTTGTCCTGTCATTTTGACAGGACAAGCTCCATGGTTAATCTGGGATTGCGTTAAAACAGTGCCGAATTGCTCGCCCCCACTAGTAATAATGCAAATGCCGTTCCAAACTAAAAGAAGTGAAAAATAAAATACCCTGTTTTTAAACATGCTGGTTTGATGGACAACAACGAATCTATTGGTGTATTGCGAATTATCGATGCGAACGCAAATCGAGCTGCTGAAGCATTGCGCACTATAGAAGAGTACGTACGTTTTGTTGTGAATGATGCTTACATGTCCCAGGCAACGAAGTCGTTACGACATCGTTTGGCGACCATTATACAATTAGTACCACTGAGAGCACGCTCAATGGCACGTGAAAGTCAGTTTGATGTGGGTCGCGACTTAACAGCAGCGGAGGAAACGGAACGTGCCAACATTTTGGCCGTTGTTGCCGCAGCTTTTGGCCGACTCAAGCAGGCATTGCGTTGTTTAGAAGAATACAGCAAGACGATGTTTTCGGATGTGGCGGAATTATTCGAGCAACTCCGCTACGACGCTTATCAACTTGAAAAGATGATCGTCAACGCATCATCAACACACGAGCGACTTGTGCGTGCCAACGTGTATGCAATTGTTGACGGACAAGGCGATAGTGATGAATTTAGCCGACGCATGCGTGCATTGTGCGCTGCCGGTGTTGACGTTATTCAACTACGCGACAAGAACCTTAATGACAAAGTACTGCTTGAGCGGGCAATGTTACTACGTCACATTATGGATGCAGCAGAGTGTACTCCTTTAATGATTATGAATGATCGACCGGACTTAGCTGTACTGAGCCAAGCAGACGGAGTGCATGTAGGGCAAGCGGAACTGTCGGTAGAACAGATGCGGCGGATCGTAGGTGTAGACTCAGTGATTGGCGTTTCGACTCACTCGTTAGGTCAAGTAAAACAGGCAGTCATTGACGGGGCTAATTACATTGGCTGTGGTCCAGTGTTTGCGTCGGAGACAAAAGAGTTCGACAAGTTCCCCGGGGTTGAGTTTTTACGACAAGTTGTTGATGCGACCACGATGCCGGCATTCGCAATTGGCGGCATTTCATTGGACAATATCGGTGAAATATCGGCTGTCGGTTTTACTCGCGTCGCAGTTAGTGCTTGCCTGACTAATACTGAGGATGTAACTGCGATGGTCTCCGAGTTAAAAGTGGCCCTAGATCCCCTTGAAACTGAAGTGGGCTAAGCCGATGCAATACGAAGTTGAACAAAAATATGTGGTTGCGGATCGAGTGAGCCTTGAATTGCAATTGGATAAGTTCGGTATTGTTTGGGGCGAAACGGTTCAACAGCGTGACGCGTATTATAATCATCCTGCGCGCGATTTTTCCAAGACCGACGAAGCAATCAGAATTAGGAGTTCTGCTGGCAAAGATTGCATTACGTATAAAGGTCCACGGATTGATCAAATGACTAAAACTAGACAAGAAATAGAAATACCTCTTGCCGCTCACACAACTTCAGATGCGGCTGAACAGTTACTCGTTGCCCTAGGTTTTACATACGTGGCGGTTGTCGAAAAAACACGCAGGACGGGAACCTTGACTTGGCAGGATTACCCTTTGACAATAGCAATTGATGAGGTGGCCGATTTAGGTACGTACATTGAACTTGAGTTGATGGCGTCTGAAGAGAGTTTATCTGCTGCCCAAGCTGTAGTGCAGCAGGCCGCTGATAAGCTGCAATTGCAAGGCAGCATAAGAGTAGGATATTTGGACCTGTTGCTAAGTGATTCGCATCTACAATCCCATCAATAACTCTGCTCAAAATATAAACGTCGCCGTAAAATAAAAAGCCGCGAATTCCGTTTTGGAGTTCGCGGCTTTTGTATTGGCTTAAGAAAATCTAGTCGTCGTTATTTACGACGTCTAGCAGTTTTCTTTTTAGTAGCAGCTCGTCGTTTCTTAGGAGCAGCTTTTTTTTTCGCCACCTTCTTCTTCGCAGCTTTTTTAGGGGCAGCCTTCTTCTTCGCTACCTTCTTCTTCGCTACCTTCTTCTTCGCTACCTTCTTCTTTACTACCTTACGACGGACAACTTTCTTTTTTGCCGTTTTCTTTTTTGCAGCTGCTTTTTTCTTTGGCGATTTTTTCGCCACTTTCTTTTTCGCAACTTTTTTCTTTACTACTTTCTTACGAACAATTTTCTTTTTTGATGCTGCTTTTCGTTTCGCAGTTGGTTTCTTTTTCGCCACTATCATTTTCCTCTATAAATGTGAAATCAGATCCGAGTATTGAGCCGTAGTCCAACTACGAAAAACTTAACATCGCATCGTAAGTCAACTAGTTGTATTTAACATCGGAATTAATGCAATAGGGTTTGAGTGTTTATTTACTGCAACGAATAATTCTCTGACAAAGTATTTAGCGCAAGTGTTGGTTAGTTTCACTTAACCCAACACGGGTAGTTGCACCTGTGGCGGTTGTTCGGCAGCGGCCGTTGCCATATTGTTAACCAAATTGTAGGTCATCGTTTCGATGTATTGTGCGGAGTCGGCGTCTTCAAGATTGTTTTGTGATGTTCCAGTATCACCGTGTTCGCGGATTGAAGGTATGATGGGGATGTCACCGAGAAACGGAACATTTAATTCTTCGGCCCGAGTTTTCGCACCGCCTCTACCAAAGATGTCGTAGCGTTTATCACAATCGGGACAAACGAAACCACTCATATTTTCGACCATTCCCAATACAGGAATGTTAACCTTGCGGAACATGGAAATCGCTTTGACGGCATCCAGCAATGCGACTTTTTGTGGAGTGCACACAATAACACAACCGCTGAGGGGAATGAGTTGGGACAATGTTAGAGCAATATCACCAGTGCCTGGTGGCATGTCGATAATCAGATAATCTAAATCGCCCCATGCGGTATCACGCAGGAATTGAGTGATCGCTCCGTGTAACATCGGTCCTCTCCAAACGACTGCTTCATCTTCTGGAATCATGAAACCCATGGACATCACGGGCATACCGTTGCAATCAATCGGATTTATTTTTTGGCTTTCGTCGACAGTTGGACGACCGGAGACCCCCAATAATTGAGGAATGCTTGGGCCATAAACATCGGCATCCATGATTCCGACTTTACTGCCAGCTTGTTGCAACCCTAAGGCGAGACTGGCTGAAACCGTGCTCTTGCCAACGCCTCCTTTGCCCGACCCAACGGCAATGATGGTTTTTACGGTTAAACCAATTTCACCAACTTTAGTTGCCGGTCGGTCGTGAATGACGTGATTGATAGTTAGGTCTGTGAGGTCTGGAAATTGATTGCGAATTTCGGATTCGAAATCGGCACGATAGGTTGCGGCAATAGGTGCGCTGTGAGTGGTTAGTCCTAGCGTTAGTTGCAGGTGGCCGTCATTGAGCGAAATATCGCTGATCTGATTCATTGTCATCAATCCACGGCCTGTTTCGGGATCTTTGAATTCTGAGAGATGTTTTTCAATAGTTTCGATTGTCAATTTTTCAGTCATATTACCTAACCAGAAAAGTTTGTTTGTTGCGATTATTATCAACCAGAAGAACAAAATAGGACAGGGTGGTTGTTACTTCTTTTACGCACTTCTTTGTTCTCTGAGTAAATTGGCGTACATTGGTATTGAGGCGGGCTGCCGCTGCTGGTAGGGAATTGCCGCAAAAATATTGTAATGTGGATAGACGCGATTATGACCAAGTGGATAGAACGATTTTTGTTGCTGTGGCTGATTCTGCTTTCGCTGGCTGCATTTTATTGGCCTCACACTGGCTTAGAGTTTGATCCCTTTAATCACCGCGCGCTGCTTCCTTACCTGATTATTGTCACGATGTTTGCCGTAGGCTGGATGTTGCCGGTTAAAGAAGTGAAGCAAGTTGTGACTAAATGGCCAGTCGTACTTGGTGGGACCGCGATCCAGTTTGTCTCGATGCCATTGCTGGCTTGTTTAATTGGCCAACTCTTGGGGTTTGAGGGTGAGCAACTCGTAGGAATATTTCTTGTGGGATGTGTCCCAGGTGCTATGGCATCGAACGTTTTGACAATCGTTAGTAAAGGCAATGTTAGTTATAGCGTCAGCTTGACCACGTTAGCGACGTTGTTGTCGCCCTTGGCAGTCCCAATACTGTTGCGCCTGCAAGCTAGCTTTGCCGATCCTGTTGCTGCTCAGTTGCTGACGGATAACGCCCAAGGTGCGGGTGCTGTTTATATCGCGGCGGGATTAAAACTGTTGAAGTGGGTGGTCATTCCAGTGGTCGGCGGATTTATGCTTGGTCGACTGTTACCTCAGTTTGAAAAGCAAGCAAAATCTATTGGCGCGATAATCGCCAATTTGAGTATTCTTGTGATTATTGCGACCGTTGTGGGTACGTCTCGTGATAATCTTGGTCAATTGGAAAGCAATCTGTTGGTGGCGTTGTTGCTGATTAACTTGATTGGCTATTGCTGCGGTCAATTTGGGGGTAAGCTATTGAAGCTCACACCAGGTATGAAACGAGCACTTACCTTGGAAGTGGGGATGCAAAATGCGGGTTTAGGAGCAACTTTGGCTAGCGAACTTTTCCCGTCCAATCCCAGTGTTGCTATAGCTCCCGCCTTTTACACTTTTTTCTGTATGTTCACCGGCACAATTCTCGCTTGGTACTGGAGTGGCAAGAAACAGGGCTTGGTCATCATGAAAGCTAGATGCAGCCAATAGCTGATCCCTCGCTTAATAACCGCGTTGGTAGCGTTGTAGTAATTGATAGGATGAATAAGCCATCAGGAAAAACATCAGCGTCAAGAACATTGAACCGTTATTCAATCCCCAGATTCCGATGGCTACACCCGTTGCTACAGAGACAAAGAGTGATTTTGGAATCGCGTTGTGGACGTTGAAGAGCACCAGAAGTTCACGAGTGATTTGTCCACCGTCGAGCGGGTAGACTGGGGCGAGATTTAAGATTGCCCAGAACAGGCTAATCATGACGAAAATAAACACGAATTTATTGAGGAGATCCGATTCGAATGATATTTGATGCTGTAACGTTTGCTGCAGATCGGATATGCGAATCAAGCTGTCATCGCGTACATCAGCAGCATCTAATAATTTGCGTTGTGCACCAATGAATCGATTTTTGTGATCGGCTTTAATAACCATCGTCGCTACAGATGGTAGTGGAATGGACGTTTGCTCAAATTGTTCTGAGAGCGAATCTATGGTCGTTTGAAATACATCATGTTCGGCCAAAGATAGCAATTGGTCATTATTTGTATCGGCTGGTACGAACAGTGCTTGCATTTTTTCATCCATGTGTCGCAGATCCCATGCGAGGTCGCTACGGCTTAGAGACATGACGATATTGTCGAGCGTGCCGGAGGGGTCAGCAGTTAGTCGAGCGGGTATTCCGACTTGCGCGGTCAGAAATCCATCAGTCTTTCCCACAGCGCGTAAGGCCACGATGACTAACAACGCTGCTAAGATTTGCATGCTTGGACCGGCCGCAGTAACAAATAGTTTTTGCTTGGAGGTATATCCAGATGTATGGTCGAAATAGGATTCCATTCCCGTAGGAACGGCTACGCCACCAAAATGATATAGGACGACATGGGCCCGGATTCCGCAGCGACTAAATGCCAAGGCGTGACCCATCTCGTGAATTAAGAGCGACAGAAACACCGCCACGCTAAACACAAATAGTGTAATTGGCGTGGACATCCTCATGCTAAACCCTAGGAAGACACAAATAGCCCAGAACCCCGGGTGGATGCGAATAGCGATTCCTAGAAATCGGAATCGTAAATCATAGGGTGTGTTTTTAGGTTCCCCTAGCATCTAAACGGCTTTCTGTGACAAAGTAATACATCGGCGATCTGAATATTTTATGGATATCTATCAATAGATTATGCCGCTTGAGGAACGTCAGTGATAGTATCGTGTGCCAACGTTGCCAGAATAAAATCTGCCGCCCGCCTTGATGCGCCGCTAGTGGCATATTGACTCGCTAGGGTCTGTAATTGTTCAACATTGCTCGCAAAACATTGTGGGTTTGTTAGCCACTGAATCAGGTGGCTAGCGACCTCGGAGGACTTATCCGTGCAGGTTGGATATTCAGGCATTGGAATATCCTCGCCGCCCGGCAAGTTAGGATGCCACATTTTTTTGGTACGCAAAAACGGATTGGATGATGCCATCAGATTCACGAGTGTGATATATCGTGCTCGAATGAGGAGGTTGCCAAGAAAATAACGAAATCGATTTACGTGATATAAGATAACCGTTGGCGTGTGATGGTACATGAGTTCCAATGAAACGGAACCGGAACATGCCAGACAACAATGTGCGGCTTGCATTAATTCGGGAGTTCTGCCGACATGGATTTTGATATTCAAATCAGATTCGGCGACGAGTTTACTGGCATAGTCAGCTTGGACTTGATTGAAGCTGGCGATGACAAATCGCGTATCGGGCGCTTCTCGCTGGACTTTGGCCACGGTTTTGAGGAACCACGGAAGTTGTCCCTCAACTTCTTGTTGCCGAGACCCAGGTAGTAAAGTTACCAATTTACCGACGGTCTCACATTGGCGAGTCAAAAATTCTTGATCGAGGGTTTGTTTTTGGTTTTCCATTTCATCAAAAAAGGGATGCCCGATAAAGTGTGCGTCACAACCGCGGTCGCGGTACCATTGTTCCTCAAACGGGAGTTTACATAACGCGTAATCAACGCGTTTTCGCATCTTGCGTATTCGCCACGGAGCCCAAGCCCATAACTGCGGTACACCATAATAGAATACGGGAATTCCATACCGCTTCGCTTTCTTAGCAATAACCCAGTTGAATCCGGGATAATCAATTAATACCACGGCGTCGATGCTGTTTTCCTTGAAATATCGCTCCGCCTGTCGTGCAAAACCGATAAAGCGATGTAGGTTAAGCAAGACTTTGACGAACCACATTACAGCGAATTGAGTGAGATCAAATAGTAGTGTGCACCCCGCCTTTTCCATCAGGGGACCTCCGAAACCAACGCACTCGATGCGATTGTCGCGGTCTAGCATTGCACGAATTAGGTTCGACCCATGCAAGTCGCCGCTAGGTTCGCCAACTGAGAAGAAAATCTTCATATCAAACGTGTTATTGCCTTTTAGGTTGTTAATTTCACCGATCAAATTATCACTCATTAAGCAGCCTAAGAAAAGATTGATTGCGATAGTTGTGCCATACGTTTGTCACTACCGTTGATATATTAAGTGAGCAATAACGTGGCCTTGGACATATTGAGCCTTTGAACTAAGAGAACGAGAGTTTTCTGCGCAGAGGAGAGCGATGTGTGGGGAAACCAAGGAGTGCGTTTTACAGCAGCTAGTGGGTTCGCTCGAGCTCACTAGCTGTTTTTTCGTCACTCGTTTCACGTTGCATATCTGGGCATTCGTCGACTGGAATCGAACAAACGTCGCACATAGAATTCCCGTGCTCATCTTTCATACCGGCTAAGCCGCCGCAACTTCCCTTGATCTGGCGATTGCCAAAAATGACGCCCATAGCCATTGCTAAAACGACGCCGCCAAATACGCCACACGAAATTAAGACGATTTCAATAAAAGACATGGGTTAAGGTGCTTTCGGTTATTCCAAGAATAACTCCATAGCGCGATTAGGGGTCCAGCGAAGTTGGTCATTGACGCGCGTGATTAACAGTACGGCAAATGGTTGTTCGTGCTTATTAGCTATATCATAGGCTCGTTGAGGCCCCAGTACCAATAGGGCAGTTGCCCAAGCATCCGCCGCAGCACAAGTGTCGGTAATCACCACCGTCGAGGCTAATGGATGCTGTACTGGCTTAGCCGTGGTTGGGTCGATCGTATGTGAATACCGCACCCCCTCGATTTCGTAGTAGTTGACATAGTCTCCGGATGTTGCGATCGCTTGATTGTTAACGGCAACGATTCGCTTGGCAGTACCGACTTCCCCAGATGGGTCTTGGATTCCCAATCGCCATTTCCGTCGATTGTTACGATTTAGGGGATGGCTTACGGTCCGAATTTCACCACCTATTTCAACCATGTATTGTATGTCGAGCTGCAAGGCTGCGAGCAATTCAACAATCTGATCGACTGCATATCCCTTGGCGATAGCGGACAAGTCTATTTGTAACTGGGGGTCATCTTTCTTGAACCCGGGTGGGTTTTCACGTGTATGCAGTTGTTGATAGCCAATATGCTTAAGCACTTGCGCAACATCATCCGCGGTAGGAATGTCGCTGCGGTTGGTGCTACTCGCTTCGGTTTGGGGACCAAACTTCCAGAGGTTTACCGCGGGGCCGACGGTGATATCAAATGCGCCTTGAGATTGTGCGCTAATGGATTGTGCTAACTGGACAATTCCCAATAGTTCTTTTGAAACGTCGTACCAATCGGTCGTTTGCGAACGATTGAATTTCGAAATTTCCGATGCGGGAATATAGGTTGACATGACCTGGTTGATATCGACCAGACGTTGCTTAATGGCGGACTCAATTTTTGGCAACCGCAGAGCGTCGCTGAGCCCTTCAATCGTGATTGCGAAGGTTGTTCCCATTGTCTTACCGCGAAGAATGACCTTAGCGGGTTTTTGCTCTGATGAAGCGGTGTTTGTCTGTGTTGTCGGCTCGCTAGTGAGTTGTTCAGGTTGGAGGATTCGTATCAGCAACAACACCGCACAGAACGACACTAAGGAGATGGTAAGTTTCATGAACGGAGATATGCGTTTCATAAATCACCTGAACGGGTATTCGCATCGTTGCGTGTGCGATTACGTTGTATGGTATTCGTTCATAAGTGCCGACTAGCCGCCAAAGTCATCGAAGGCGACATTTTCAGGTTCAACGCCAAGGTCGTCGAGCATGGATCGTACGGCCTGCAACATCATTGGTGGCCCACATGTATAGTACTCGATATCCTCGGGAGCTGAATGTGATGCCAGATATTCATCCAGCAAAACTTGGTGAATAAAACCAGTGGAGCCTGTCCAATTGTCTTCGGGTAGAGCGTCGGATAGAGCGATGTGGAATGAAAAATTGGAAAATTGCTTTTCAAGTTCGCGGAATTCTTCAACATAGAATAACTCCCGAGCGCTACGACCACCGTACCAGTACGATATTTTTCGGTTCGTAGATTGTGACTTTAGTAATTCGAAAATATGGCTTCGCAATGGGGCCATGCCTGCACCACCGCCAATATAAACCATTTCCGATTCTGTTTCTTTGATGAAGAATTCACCATAAGGTCCCGAAATGGTAACTTGATCACCTGGTTTGAGATTGAAGATGTAAGAGGACATTTTTCCGGGAGGAGTGCCTTCTGGTGCTTTGGGGTGCGGCGATGCAACACGCACGTTGAGCATGATAATACCCGCTTCATCAGGGTAATTTGCCATGGAATAGGCGCGGACGACGTCTTCGGTCACGACAGACTGATAGCGCCATACGTTATACTGGTCCCAATCACCGTGGTATTCTTCTTCGATATCGAAATCTTTGTACTCAACAGTGTGCGGTGGACACTCGATCTGGATATAACCGCCGGCCTTAAAGCCAACATCCTCGCCCGCGGGTAATTCCAGTACGAGTTCTTTGATGAATGTTGCAACGTTGCGATTGGAACGGACGGTACAGACCCATTTTTTGGTGTCAAAAACCTCGGGTGGAATCTCAATATCCATATTTTGCTTGACCGCAACTTGGCATGCTAACCGCTGACCCGCTAGGGCTTCACGTTTGTTAATGTGACCACATTCCGTTGGCAAAATATCGCCACCGCCTGCATGAACAACGACTTTGCACTGAGCACAAGTACCACCGCCTCCACAGGCAGACGAGACGAAAATGTCGTTAGAGGCGAGTGCACTTAGGAGTTTTCCACCGGCTGGAATTTCAATCGTCTTTTGGTCATTGATGGTGATTTGCACGGGGCCGGAGGCGACTAGTTTTGATTTCGCAAACAGAATAACGATGACAAGCGTCATCACCACAGTGGTGAACATTAGGACGCCCATGACAATTGTTTGCGTATCTTCCATTATTTTTCTGTGTGTAAGTTGTTGATCAAAGGTTTAAAGCTGAATGCCGCCAAAGGACATAAAGGCTAATGCCATTAAGCCAACAATGATAAAGGTAATTCCGAGGCCGCGGAGGCCATGAGGTACGTTAGAGTACTTTAGTTTTTCGCGAATTCCAGCCAGCGCGGCGATTGCCAAGGCCCAACCAAAGCCACTGCCAATACCAAATTCAATGCTCTGAATAAATGTAAAATCGCGTTCAACCATTAACAACGAACCACCGAGAATGGCACAGTTGACGGTGATCAATGGCAAGAAGATTCCGAGTGCGTTATAGAGGGGAGGGAAATAGCGATCGAGTGTCATTTCCAGTATTTGAACCATTCCGGCAATGACACCAATGTAACTAATAAGTCCGAGGAATTCTAAATTTACTTCTGGATATCCGGCCCAACTCAAGGCGCCGTCGGATAGTAAATATTGGTAAATCAAATAGTTTACCGGCACAGTGATACCTTGAATCACGATGACTGCCACACCGAGGCCGAGTGCCGTTTTTACGTTCTGCGACACAGCCAAAAAGGTGCACATCCCTAAAAAGAACGACAGCGCTAGGTTCTCGATGAAAATCGCTTTAATTATAATGCTCAAATGTTCGGCCATCGCTTATGCCTCCTCCATCTGTTGCGGACGCAGTGTCCGTACGATCCAAATGATGATTGCAATTAGGAAAAATGCGCTAGGTGAAAGTAGCATTAATCCATTGGCTGGATATATGTCAGGCATGACTTGCAGCCCAAATAGCGTACCGCTGCCAAGTAGTTCTCGGAAGAAAGCCACAATTAATAGGATGCAACTATAACCTAGACCGTTGCCAATACCGTCAAGAAAACTGTCCCACGGATTGTTCTTCATGGCAAATCCTTCGGCTCGTCCCATCACAATACAGTTGGTGATGATCAATCCTACAAAGACACTTAGTTGTTTGCTGAGTTCGTAAGCGAAAGCTTTGAGAAACTGGTCAACAATAATGACCAACGACGCGATGATGATCATTTGCACAATAATGCGAATACTTGAGGGAATGTGGTTTCGAATCAGGCTAACCGCAGCACTAGAAAATGCGATAACGACGATAACGGCGATGCACATAGTCAATGAGGTATCGAGCTTGGTCGTGACTGCCAGAGCAGAACAGACACCAAGTACTTGTACCGTGATTGGATTATCTTTCAAGACGGGGTCAAAGAGCACGTCTTTGGCTTTGTTGTTAGCCATTGTTAATTCCTTAGTTCCCTAACCAAGCCGAAGCGTGGGTACTGAGAATAAGTGGTTAATTGGACGATTGTTAAGTGTTATTATTCTTGCGTGTTGGTTTGTGTTTTATTGGGTTGAGCGAGATATTTACCAAAACCCTGTTCGCCTAGCCAAAAGCGAACAAGTCGATGGACACCTTGGGTTGTAATCGTTGCACCGGCCATGCCGTCGACTTGATGACGTGAATCGGTGACTTGTCCTTGTTTTTTGACTTCGATAACGACTTGACCATCTTCAATGGCTGCCTTGCCAGGCCACTGTGCTTTCCAGGCAGGATTATCCACTTCTCCACCTAAACCAGGTGTTTCCCCGTGGTCATAAAATGTAATACCAGAAACCGTCCGCGCGTCTTCGGCAAGCGCGACATATCCGAATAATGTGGACCATAAGCCACGACCGCGAATGGGAATAATGATCTGATTTTCTTTTGCATACAGAAAAATAACTGCATGATTTTCACGCCTACCACCTAAACCAGCGGGATCGATTTCTAAATTCGTAGCGTCTGTTTGTAGAACTTTTTTTAGAGAATAGGTGTCAACGGTTAAGTTCCCGTTTTCGGTTTCCGTGACATATTCACCTGTCCGCAGATCGACCAAACGGCTCTGAATATTGTCGGAAAAAAGGGCGTCAATAGAATCCGGTTCAAATGCGATTTTGCAGACTTGCAAAATATTTTTCTTTTGGTCGAGTTCTTTATTGAGGAGTTGTTTTTGTTTTAAGCCGACGGCAGCCGCCGATACTAGGACGGAACAAATGATACAAAGTAAGCCTGAGACGACTAACGTATTTTTGATGGATTCGCGGTTCATTAGCTGTCTCCCTCAACGGGGTTGTGTGCAGCCCAACGCTGTTTGCGTCGACCGACATTTCGCTGGACAACAAAATAATCAATCAACGGAGCGAATACATTGCCAAACAAAATCGCCAACATCATTCCTTCTGGGTAAGCGGGATTGACAACTCGAATTAAAATCGCCATGACGCCGATGAGCGTTCCGTAAAAATATTTTCCCTTTGTTGTCAGCGCTGCAGATACTGGATCGGTTGCCATAAAGACAAGTCCAAAAGCGAAACCTCCGACGACTAAATGTTGTAGGGGACCCATGGCAAACATAGCTGCGCTGTTGCCCCCACCTAAGAGTTTTAAGAGACAGGCCGTTCCTAAGCCACCAAGCAGAACGGAAAGCATGATGCGCCACGAACCGATTCCCATTGCAATTAAGAGGACAGCACCAATTAGGCAGCACAGAGTGGAAGTTTCTCCCATCGACCCTAAGGTGAATCCGATGAAGTGTTCAGAGAGATTGAAACTGCTGAGGACCTGTAGTCCATCGTCCAGATTTCCACTGGCGGCGACGTCCCCTAGAATTGTCGCGCCACTGATGCCGTCAGTGGCCCCTAAGGCATTCCAAACTTTATCTCCAGAGATTTGTGCAGGGTAGGCAAAGTACAGAAAGGCTCGGGCGGTGAGTGCTGGGTTGAGGAAGTTTCGACCAGTGCCGCCAAAAACTTCTTTACCGATGACAACGCCAAAGATGATGCCGACCGCCACTTGCCATAAGGGAATCGAAGCAGGTAAAGTCAAGGGAAACAATAGGCCCGTCACCAGAAAACCTTCATTGATTTCATGGCCTCGGATGACTGCAAAAATGGCTTCACAGCATCCGCCGACAGCCATGCAGACCAAGTAAATTGGCAGGAAGTACGTTGCACCATGCAGAAAGTTGCTGATGAATGAACTTTCATCGGGGTCACCCACAATCCAATATCGCCAGCCTAATAACTTGGATGCAGAAATTGCGGCTGGTCCTGAAGAAAGTGAGTTGTCGAGTTCTGCAGTAGGTGGACTAGTCGGTGTTGCGGCAGTATCAGGACTTAATAGCAGTGCATCGGGTTGCGATTGAGTCAGTTCAGGTTGCGCTGATTGAGTGTATTGTGAATAACTAAGATTTGCTTGGTAACCCGTGTTGAAACATGCCATAAAGACACATGGCGCGAGGGCCAATACGACAAGTCCCATCAATCGTTTGGTGTCGAGTCCATCCCGGACGTGACTGGCTCCTGAGGTGACAATTCCAGGGGTAAATAAGAATGTGTCCGTTGCCTCATACAGCGGGCGCAGCTTCTTTAACCTGCCTTCAGCAAAGCGAGGTGCTTGTTTATCAAGAAGTTGTCTTAGCCAATGCATGGAATGTTTCGGTTTATTGTGTCGAGTGAATTTGGATTGATATAAACGGTGGCAAGAGAGCAGTCAGCTTTCTTTTTGGATAATATGTAGATTGTTACGAAGAATATTGCCGTATTCGTACTTACCAGGACAGACAAAAGTACATAAAGCGAGATCTTCTTCAGCTAATTCAAGACATCCTAATAGTTGTGATTCTTCGGTGTCTTGAGTAATCAATGCCCGTAATAATTGAGTGGGTAATATATCCAGTGGCATAACTTTTTCGTATGTGCCAACTGGAACCATCGCTCGATGTTCGCCTTGGTTGGACGTAGTGAAGGCGAATTTTTTATTGGGAGTGAATGTGGATGCAAAGACTCTAGAAAGACTAAATTTATCGAACCCCGGCATTTGCCAACCGAGGAATTCACGTTGGTGTCCTTCAGCCAAGGCGGATATTTGATTGTGGAACCGTCCCAAGTAATTCGTGTTGGGTGTTGTTGCTCGACCGGACAGGACACTGCCTGAAATGATTCGATTATCATCACCCCTTAACTCGCTTGCCGTTAACTCGCCAATGCTTGCTCCCAGTCGAGTGCTCAATAATCGTGGTTTCGAAACAACAGGGCCACCGAGTGAAATAAATCGTTGGACATCTAAAATACCAGTGGTGATTAACGTTCCGATTGCACTGACGTCTTGATAATTGATATGCCAAACTTGGTGATTGGGACCAACGGAATCAACTATGTGAATATGTGTACCGGGTAAACCAGCAGGGTGGGGGCCATGGAAGCAATGGAATTCAACTCCATCGACTTGTTCGCCAGGAATATCGACCGTGGGACCGATGCAAACATGTACGGTTGGCGCAAGATGAGTGAGCGCTCGTAAACCCGCTAAAAATGCGTCACTCTTTTGGCTGACTGCAATTTCTGGATTGATTGCCAATGGCTCGGTATCAATCACGGTTACGAAAATGGAAGACGGTGTGGTGGCCGGGTCCGCTGTATTGCTGAACGGGCGTGTACGGAGGCTCGTCCATAACCCTGACCGAGTTAGGATATCGATGAGGTATGCTTTGTCGAGTTGATCAAGGTTATGGCCGATTGCATTAAATTCAACTTGTTCATCACCGTCTATTTCAATGACGAGCGATTCGAACTTGCGTTTGGCGCCGCGGTTTATTTCACGTACCGTCCCACAAGCGGGTGAAGTATGTTGGACTGTCGGTATTTTTTTGTCGTGAAATAACAGTTCCCCCAATTTGACCTGTTGTCCCACTTCGACCGCTAGCGACGGCTTCATACCGACATAATCATCACCAACCAAGGCCACGCGGGTTACAGCGTTGGCACTGCTAATTGTTGGGGCTGGCCGCCCGCTAATTGGCAAATCTAATCCAGCTGTGGTTGTGTGTGATCGCATTGGATGAGTTTCGAAGTGGCTATTTACCGGTTAGGGACTATTTTTAATTTACCTGTTTTTCTAAGTGAAAAACGCATCCTTGTGAAAAAAATCACAAGGATAACCAAAAAAAATACCGTTCTAGGCCTAGATAGCAATAATAGATCGAACTTGTTCGAACGCTTTGTTGATAATTAAATCTGGCAGGTTTACAGGGGTTATTTTGATGCAAAAACAACGATGTATCAATAGGCAGGGAACGATTTTTGTGTTCTCCCGTAGTCTGTTTTCCATAGTTTTTGGGGTATGAAATTGAAATTAATGTATAGGGATTGTCAGGGCTTTTCGGATTCTACCGAATATTCCTTAAATTACGGTCAATCGGTACGCCGAAGAATATATTTGTAGGGTATTAGTTATTGCTCTATAGAGATTTAAAAAGGTTGTGCATTTGAGAGGAACAGTCGATGGCTAAGTTTGGATTCAAAAAAATACTTCTGATTGCTGCTTGCACAGCACTTCTAGTTACTTGCATTAGTAGTAACGTTGACGCTCAGGAACGCGCATATGGCCAACGTTGGGGTAGCGCATATAGCCAATACAATTGGAACCGCTTTTATCACTATCCATACGTTTATTACCCTCAGAACTACTGGGGACAGGAATATTACCGGAGTTACGAAAGTATGTATCATCGGTACCCACAAGAAATGCGAACACCTGTTTACAACAAGCAGTGGCACAATTTCTACCCGCAAGCACGTCGCTATCACTGGGGTCATCACTTCCGCTTGGATGTATTCTAGGAAAGCAAATATTTGTTTTCGGTTGTGGATGGATAGCAGTGACTATGAGTTTGGTCATGCACCAAATTGTAGAATCATTTGGTAATACAGTTCTGCAGCCGCTGTGAGTTGTTGCAGTTCGATCCATTCGTCTTTAGTGTGCGCTTGATCGATCGAACCAGGTCCAAAAACCACCGTCGGTACACCGGCTCGGTAAAACGCTTGTCCATCCGTGCCATAAGGTACGCCTATGCGTTGGCCACTGTGCCCCGCTGACTGAACGACGCCGGAAAGGTATTTGGCAAACTCACCATTGGTATCATCGTTTAAACCGCTTTTGGAGATAGTCGGTTTGTGAAATGTGATATCGTCGACCCATTCTTCACTGCTTAATGTTTGACGCACATGATTTTCGATGTGGTCAAAGGCTGCATCGGGGCTTTCCCCAGGCGAGACGCGACGACCAACTTCGATCGAACAGTAATCTGGAACCGTGTTAATACTAATACCGCCACCAATCATGCCAACGCTTAGTGTGGGATTAGAGACCAGTGGATGTTCGTTTAGTGTTCCCACAATATTTGATGCATAGTCTTCTAATACCGAAATGATGCGAGCCATACGGTAGATAGCATTTTGCCCTAACGTAGGTTGCGAACTGTGACACGCTTTACCGGTTACGTCGACCAGAAATCGAGTCACTCCTTTGTGGGCTACAACAACATCGAGCATGGTTGGTTCTGCCACAATAACTCCAGCGGGCTCGGCAAACCATTTTTGCTCTGTGTCTTGCCATAACAACGGCATAATATCTGCTCCTGACATACCATACTCTTCGTTGACAGAGCAGGCCATCACAACCGTGGGTACATTGTCTGGTTGTTCAGTAACTAATCGTTTAAATGCGGTCAACATGCAAGCCATGCCGCCTTTGATATCACAACTGCCGCGGCCATACATCAGGCCGTCCTTCATAACGGGGTCAAAAGGGTCAATCGTCATGCCGTCGATGGGAACTGTATCCTGATGTGCTTCAAGCATCAGCACCTCGCCACCATCTTCTGGGGTAACGCTACCAGGGACAATCGCAATGACATTATCGCGTCCTGGTTCCAAAGTTTGTCGCCTATATTCAACGCCCAATTCACTAAACCAATTATCTAACCAATCGTTCATTTTGGTTTCGAGATAGATATCTCCTTGAACATCGCGCCCCATCGGATTGACACTAGGAATGCGGACAATTTCTTGGAGCAGTGAAAATAATTCATCGGACATTTGTCACCTCAAAACCAGTAAGAAGAATTTAAGCCTACTGTAATGCTTTCAAAACAGATTATGTTGGCAATTTACCTTCGGCAACTTCACGTTCCCATTCGTCCATTAATGGCCAATCACTAGCACAGGTACCAAAGTCGGCCATATGTCGATAGCTTTCGAGACGGGAAATAGTTTTATCGAGCATTGCCTCGTCCTTGCGGAAAATTGGTCCATGACTCGGTAATAACCATTTGACATCGCTAGCACGAATTCGACGTAGCGATGAGATAAATGCGTTGAGGTTACTGCCGTGATGGGCATCAATCGCACCGACGCAACCATCTCGATAGATATTATCACCACTAAACAACAAATCGCCGAGTCGAAAGCTCAATTGGCTGTCGGTATGCCCAGGAGTCAACCAAACCTCGAGTTCTAATCCACCAATGGTGATTTTGTCACCATCATCAATCAATAGTTCTACTTCCACCGGCGGCAACGGTAAGTCAATTCCCTGCGCTTCAATTTGCGCGAACGTCTTAAGCTTGTCCGCTTCTCGCAAAGGAGTTGCTGCCAATGGATGGGCCGCGACCGGAGCTTTGATGGCTTGTTTCAGCAGTGCTAATCCTTGGATATGGTCAACATCGGCATGGGTAGCAATTAATGCTTTACATTTTGAGAATGGGAAATCGAGGTTGCGAATCATGTCGACTACTTCGTCCACGACTTCCTCATACCCAATATCAATCAATACCCACTCGCCTTCATCGTAGATCAGGTAAACGTTACAGCCGAAAACCGAACCGGCTTGGTAGTTGAGTTCAATAACGTTTGGAAACAGTGGTTTTCGTTTCAACATAAGAATTCTATTTAGGGGTTAAACAAGAGGGCCATCAAGTTGGTTCAATTCTAATTTGAGAGTCAGCACGATTCAAGGCATGCGCACCGCATCGTCACTCTCAAAAAACTACGTGTTTACATAAATGTGAAAAATGGGCAAACTTCAATAATTCGAAAACCCTGATTTTATGTGTGCCACGGACACACGTCACTCCGATAAAATGCTTGCTAGTCCTTCGCGGTAACTCGGGTATTTCCAAATAAATCGTAAGTCGCTTGCAAGCCGCTGAGTGTCGATGCGTTTTGAACCGAGTGCCCGTTGTGCAACGGCCGTACTCGGGTCACTTGGCGCCCATGTTATATCTGGCGCTTGTAGCAATCGCGCGATTTCATTTAGGTAGTCCCGCCGCAGGACAGGTACTCCGTCGGTTACAAGATAGAGATGATGTTGTAGAGGTGCGTGGCATAATAGTTCAATGATTTGCACTGCATCTTCGACGTGTACAAGATTGAGCCAGCCCTGAGAAGGTACGGCTAGTGGTTCACCCGAAATAATTTTTTTTAAATATGGTATGCGCTGAGGACCATAAATTCCGCCTAATCTTAAACTTACTGCAGACGTTGACAGAGAGCTTTGCTTCAGAATTTTCTCAGCCGCTAACGCTGCCACTCCACTATCTCGCATGGGCTCGGCTAGCGTTTCTTCGTCGACTAAGCTGCCGTTGACTTGCCCGTAGACGCCGGTGGAACTGATGTGGATAAAACGATTAGGTGTTTTCGACAATCGCTGGATGATATTTTCCAAGCCTGTGCAGTAAACATCATGGATGTCATAGTTTTCGGTGCGATCAAAACCGACAGCATATAAAACTTCCGTTGCAGCGGGGAAAAGGTCGAGCGTACTCAATTGAGTCACATCACCTACGTGGGCAGTGAATCCTTGTTGCTTAAACAGAGCGGCAGTTTGTTCGCTGCGCGTGAGTAGATGTACATCATGCCCGAGTGTCTGCCAGAGCTTGGCGACGCGGAATCCGAGGTAACCGCAACCGATGATAAGGCGTTTAGTCATTTGAACGAAGGTGGTGTATACATACGATAGTGATTGCCTCTACGGCATAACATTAGTAGAACCTATAGAATCGTACTCTAATTGAGTGTAACAGCCTCTATAAAGCGCTCTCAATTGGCAATTTTCGCTCGAAAATGTTGATTGCACGGCCTGTATTTTTCCCCAACACAAGCAATAATAAACGAGGAGTATTATTCCATTTTATTTATTCTTATTGATAAGCACCAAATTATGATTGAATTTTCCTCGATTGGCCATAAACACCCGCCTTGTGGTTACTCTTATTCACAATCCGTTCGGTTAATGTTTTCGTTAATGATGATTACCCTTTTGTCGTCAATGACGGTATCGGGTCAAGGAAATGCTACAAAGGAAAAAGCTGTTGGTTTACCGGTTAGTTCGGCTTTGGAACCGGTTTTTGCTGGGAAAACTCCAACAACCGTTAGCCAATTAGAATCGATGCAGTCGCATGTAAAATCGCTCACTAGTACTGTTCTGAGGACGACGGTTGGGATTCAAGTTGGTGCGGCACAGGGTAGTGGCGTATTGATTAGCCCGGATGGGTATATTTTGACGGCCGCTCATGTTTCCGGACGACCAAATCGAATTGCGAGAGTTATCCTGACCGACGGTACAGTGGTAGGAGCCCGCACTCTTGGTCTCAATCGCGGCCTCGATGCCGGTTTAATGAAAATCACGGATGAAAATTGGGAGGCCGATGAATGGCCGTATGCCGAAATGGCAGACGCTGATTCCGCAGTCCTGGGGCAATGGGTGCTCGCTCTGGGACACCCTGGAGGTTACCAGTTAGATCGTAAACCTGTAGTGCGATTAGGTCGTGTGATTCATCGGTTTGATGATGTGGTAACGACTGACTGTACATTGATTGGTGGAGATTCTGGCGGTCCCCTATTTGGTATGGATGGCAAAGTCGTCGGGATTCATAGCCGCATTGGTCAAGAATTGATTCACAATGTCCATGTACCGATTGTTGCTTTTCAAACAGGTTGGGAACGAATGGTGGCTTCCGAAGAGTGGGGTGATCAACCAGGTTCGCCGTTTATAGGTGTGCAGGGTCGGTCGGAGGAAGATAGTACGGTTGTTGGCGCGGTTGTCGGTGGGGTTGTAAAAGATAGTCCAGCAGATCGTGCTGAACTTAAGGTCAACGATGTCATTATCAAGTTTGGCGATAATGACATTCGAAATTTTGATGCGTTAGTGATTGCAGTCCGCATTCATCGACCGGGTGAAAAAATTAAAGTCGTAGTTCAACGCGATGGTGAAGAATTAGTCTTGACGGTTAAGATTGGTCGAGCAGGTGGCAATGTTCTACCTGAACCTGAAGAGAAAAAGTCGGGTGATAGCAGTACGCCAAATTTACCGACTCGACCGACGGCCGTAGAATACACAAATTGGGTGAATTACATTGCTGCCTTTCGTCCCGCCGGTGTCAATGAACGTAACTACCGCGAAATCCGCAACGCGTTTACTCCTGTCGTTAAGCGGGCGGGAGCGTGTGCAGTCGAAATACATTCGGGCCGCAAGGTTGTGGCATTAGGTACGATTGTCAGCGCCGATGGATATATATTGACTAAAGCGACCCAAGTCATTACTGACGATATTAAATTTCCGGTGGATTGCCATTTGCCTAATGGAAAAGTCGCCGAGGCGATATTGGTATCGCATCGCCCAAAATTGGATTTAGCGATGCTCAAAGTATCCACCAAAAAATTGAAAGCTGTTCAATGGAATACCGAAACGCCTGTCATTGGAAGTTGGTTGGTTACGCCAGGCATTGCTGAAACACCCGTCGCCTTTGGCGTTGTGAGCGTTGCTCCTCGAGCCATTAAAGGAGGCCTGTTGGGCGTTCTGCTAGGTGAATCACCACAAGGCACTTTTGTGGAGCGAGTGTTTCCAAAGACGGCTGCTCAAGAAGCTGGGATGAAACGCGGCGATATTATCTTGAAGGTCAACGATACTGAAATCAATAGCCGTGATGAATTGATCAAGGTAGTACGCGCTCATCTACCAGGCGAAAAAATTCAGTTGTTAATTATTCGCGATGGCGAAGAGATGACTGTCGATCCAATACTTGGACGAGAATCGGATATAGCGGGTACACGAGCGGTGGAACAGCAAAAATTAGGCGGTGCGTTAAGTAAACGTCGCACTGGTTTTGAATCAGTGTTGCAACACGATACGGTTTTGCAGCCGGAAGAATGTGGCGGCCCGATTGTCGATTTGGCTGGAAAAACGATTGGTATCAATATCGCGAGAGCTTCTCGCGTTTCTTCCTATGCGTTGCCAGCCGAATTATTTGTGTCGTTGATTGATGAAATGAAAAAACCTGATCCAGTCAGCAACGAGTAATAAGCTAAGCTTAGTCAGCACAATTTATTGGGATAAGTAAGATTGCAAGATCTGCTGGGCAGCTATCATGTCGAGATGCTTCTTGCGTTTGCTGGCTTTGACATTCGCCTCAATCAGTAATTCGTGAGCCGTGGATGTTGAAAATCGTTCGTCATGGTAGACCACAGGTATTTGTGTAACTTCGGTCAGCCAATCACCAAACGAACGGGCTTCGCGACTTTTGGGTGTTTCTCGCCCATCGGTGTTGATAGGTAATCCAACCACGAACCCAACGATATCCTCTTCTTCGACAAGGCGTTGAAAACGCAGTTCATCTCCGTGAAGGTCAGAACGATTGTAGTTCTCTAGTGGGCTTGCAAAATTGCGGCTAGGATCCGTAATCGCAATTCCGATACGGACAGTACCAAAATCAATGGCTGCTAATCGACCTGGGGTTGGGAAATCGAACATGCGTTTTAGTGATTATTTAAGTGGCGTGCGTGTTGTGGCGGTTTCGAAATATCCACGTTGGAGAAAAAGATAAGTCAAGCGTTGGACTTCAGTATTAGCCATAATGCGAGTATGAGTTGCGTTGACTGAGCGGAAATCTCTGGCGCCGGAAAGTTTTGTTTCTTCGACGGTCACCACTAGGTCATTTTCTCCTTCTAGCATATGGTTCTGCAGGATCTTACTGGAATAGACTCCAGCAATAATGCCAAACTCACATGGTGGTACGGCTAGTTTCGTTTTTAGTGCTCCAAATCCGGCCGTGATTTCTTGCCCCGATATACCCCAGATTTGTTCGAATAGCTGGTAATCATGAAACATCGTTCCTAATGCAGAACCCTGATTGGGTGGTGCGAGCATTACCACTCGCGTAATCCTGGGATCTTGCCAGCGGTGAAAAAATCTACGTACGACTAGGTTTCCCATGCTATGACAAACAAAAGAGATGTCACATTCGGTAGGGATATTCGCTAGTATGCGGTGTAACGCCTCAGCATGATGTTCTAATGTGTCACGCGTGCTGGCATAGTCCATGTTCAACACACTGCCGGCAATTCGCCCACGCAGGTATTTATCCATTGAGTCCATTGAACTCCGAGTACGAATAATGCCATGTAATAAAATAATGACTCGTTTTTTATACGGACGGATGTGTCCAGCTTTAGTAAATCGGTTGAAGGTCGCTTCACATTCCTTGAGCGTACCCCACTCATGACGAATGTCCTTGGGATCCAGTAATCGATAATGTTCGGTAAAAATATTTTGCTGAATCCGCCACCCATCCTGAATACGCAGGTCGGTCCAGAACTGCTTGCCACCAAGCGTTTTGGTTCGAAAATTGAAGTGCAGTGGAGATTTCGTAATGCTGGTCAAAGGATTGAACTTCCCTTGAGGATCTTCAGAATTTTTCCCGTCCCGTTGTCCTTGCAAAGGGAGGGCGCTACCGCCTATCGTGTAACTGAATAATAGTAGGGTGAGTAAAAATTTCATTAAATAATTATACCGGTTAGCTTAGAGAAAACTTTCCCACCCAAGTGATTTGAGCAGAGCAACGACTTCTCGCACAGATTCTTCATCATCTTTATTGGCAATGAGTGTGGCGTCGGCCGTGTGGACAATGATGCAATTATGAATACCTACCGTGGCAACTAAATGTTTCTCAGATGTCCATACTATATTATTTGTGGACTCTACGTAAATATGCTTCGCAATGATCGTATTGTTGTTCTCATCCACGGGGAATAAAGATTGAATTGACTGCCAACTACCTACATCATTCCATTCAAATGTAGTTGGAATAATGACGACGTTATCATGTGTTTCGAGAACTGTGTAATCGATAGACCTGCCCTTAATCGCTGAAAACTCGTGTTGAAATATCTCCTCAAATTCAGGGCTCTCATAGGCATTACAGATGACGTTGATATGCTCCATCAAGGCGGGATCGTTTTCCTCAATAGCTTTGAGAATCGTAGTTGTCCGCCAAACGAAGATTCCAGAATTCCAATAGTAATCACCATGGTCGAGATATCGCTGGGCCGTGATTTGATCCGGTTTTTCACAAAATTCGTGGACTTCAAATGCGGTGTCATCGCCCTGATGTTCAAACGCTGAAACGCTGTTGCCTTGGCGGATATATCCAAACGATTCCGCTGCGTAGCTGGGCTTAATCCCAAAGGTAACTAGCCGGCTCGGATCTGCGTTGACCAGTTCAACTCCTTGTTTGACCGCCTGTTGAAATTCTTCTATTGGCTTGATCAAGTGGTCGGCAGGCATGACTAACATCGTTGCATTGGGGTCACGCTTCTCTAGTAGACCTGCCGCTAAGGCGATACAGGCCGTGGTATCCCGCTTTGCTGGTTCCCCTAATATTGCCGTGGGAGGTAAATTTGGTAATAGTGCACGCACAGCATCCACGAGACGGTGATTCGTAACAACAAGTGTATCGCTACCAGCAACTAGATTGTCGAGTCGAGCGACGGCTGCTTCAAGTAGTGTTTGTTGGCCTGAAATGCTCAATAATTGTTTTGGCGATTGTTTGCGGCTTGCTGGCCAGAACCGAGTGCCTGACCCGCCGGCCATGATGACGGCATAAACCATACAATGACTACCTCGCAGTGGATCTGGGTGATGTTAAGAAGATATCCGTTTTTATGGTCTGTGGTAAATCAGGGCGTTCGTGAACCTGTTGAGCATTACGAGCCCAGCAAGGATCGATTTCAACCGTAATATTCATGTCGACGTGAACACCAGCTGCGATGAGCCAATTGCGGTGCAATGTAGAGATAGCACGTTGGCAGGTGTCGATTGTATTGAAACTGGCCGACGCGTGATTTTTGATAGCTGCAAATACGATATCGCGGTCTGCTTCGATAACCGTGGTTTTAGGTGAAACCGACAGCGCGTCAAAAATAAACCGTTCAAATTTAATTGCGTTTGGCTCTGTCGGTTGGATTTGATTCCCGAGACGATCAATGTGCGCAACAGTCTTATGTGCGGTGTGAAAAGGTAGGGCAGTAGAATCTTGGGCTAGTTGTTGCAAAAACGAAATTTTAAATATGTGCACGGCGATGTTGGCGGCCCAAAAATTTAGTTTCCCGTCAGGGGTTGTTTGTTCGGCGAGTTGCGTTGGCATTTCAGTGTATTCAATCATCTGAATCCGGCCGTCCATTTGGACAATGTTTCCTGTTTTGTCTTGTGCGTGCTGTTTTGCGATCGCTTGAAGTGTCACGGCGGAATCTGTCAAACTATGAAAACCAATGAGTTCGGGACAGCAAGTTGGCGAAAGCGGATTATCAATTTGTCCGAAGAAGAAATGTTCAATGCCAGCTTGATGATATTTATCAAGTAGTTTGTCTGCAACCAGTGCTTCGATCATGCCTCCATGCCCATTAGGACTTACGCTGATGGTGTGTGGTGATTGCAGAAGTATCTGGCCGGACTGAGAATCGACGACCGGTAGTGTACCCTGACAAAAAAATGTGATGGAATCGTTCAACCCAAAATAATCATGCTCTTCGAAATAGCCTACCGTTTCATCATGTACGCTGGGGCTGGTCATGATTAGTAGTGGAATGGTGGTTTTGTAATGTCGCTGCAAGGCGTCGATTTTATTAGCCAACATTTCGAATAGTGTTCGTTGTGAAATTGGGCCAATGGGAAACATCCCTTTAGGTTTATCGAATCCTAGTCTGGATCCTTGCCCACCGGCAACAATTATTGCCCCAACTTTACCAGCACGTAATAGACTTTCGCCTTCAGTCAACGCCTGACTACGCGTAACACCGTTGGATGTCGTTGTCTCATCTAACCGCAATGCGGACGGCGGCGTGATACCAGGATTGCTTGTGGCATCGATATTTAAAGAGGGTGGATTGTTGGTATTTTTGCGTTTTGCAAAAAGTTGATTAACTAGTTCCAAATCAAGACATGCGATTTGTTGCAACAGCGACTGGAGTTCCTGTTCGTCGAGTTGGTCTATGAATGCAAGCAGGTGCGATTGTCCTACTTGTTGGAGTTGTTCGACGATCGATGACAGCGTTGGGGTCATAGCCAAAGGTTAATCATGTTCCTAGATATTTGCACATTTGCTTTGAGTGGTCGACGATAGCGTTGATTCCACCGAAAGCATTAATAGTGACAGTATTCGTTATAGTTCACCACGAACCCAGCGATAGGCTAGATAAGCGAGCGCTGGGAAAAACACGAAGATCAGTCCATACGTAAACAGGGACGTCCAAAATTTTCGGGGCCATCGTGCCATAAAATTCTCGGTAAATAGATATCTCAGATTTTCTATTCTAAATCAAAATTCACTAAGCGGCGACTGTTCGTACTGCTACCATCTCGATTTGGATAATTAATTCGACAGGTTCTTCATATTTTTGGCTGAGTTTGAGTTCTAAGCGAGCACCGAAGGTCTGTATTTCGTCGAGACGAATGGTTGCGGGCGGTCCTTCCACAATCTGTGTGGTAATTTCAGGAATCACTATCAAGCTTGGTACAAACGAAAAATGAATCGTCTGATGGCGTTGCCCAGGTGCAAAGAGTACACGTTCAATGGCAGTAATAGATTCACCAGATTCATCGGAAAATCGAGTCCACGATTGCTGAGCGTGGTTTGCCAATGTTACTACAGTTTCGTTAGCGTGATCTAAGGGTAGGGCGTTTGGCGCGAATGCTGGTGGCCTATCGATTGCCTCAAACAGTAGTTGTTGTTTAACGATGGTTGTTTGTTGTGGCCGTCCGGAGGATTGTCTTCTTAAGGAAACGATCCACCAATTGCATTCGACTACGACGAGAAATAATCCGGTCATAACAACGAGACTGCTACTGACCGTAACGTTGGAAATCAATATAAATGTTTCTAAGGAGATGATACTTGGAGTGACCCAGACAAGGCGACTCAACCAATATGCTTGAGGGTCGCGCGGGTTAAAGGTACAGAGGCGAATGCATCCGTTGATGCACAGGATACCGACAAGGGTTGCATACAAAAAGGACGGATTAAGTGTGGCATTGCCAGCCGGGTGTCTGGCAATGAGTGTCGCTTGAGCCAGAATTACAAACAGCGCCGTTGCAAACATTCCTCCGCGTCGAACAACGGTGAACAATGTGCTGGTGGTGGAACCGGTAGGTGTAGCAGCAATACTAGACATCGTGAAAGATTAATGCACGTGGGCGTAGAACGTCAATAGAACACCAGATTGTTGTGCCTAGAACTGTGATTTTAATTCAGCGGCGCGATCCGTTGATTCCCAACTGAATTCACTACGACCGAAATGACCACCGGCAGCGGTTTTGCGATAAATTGGTTTCCGTAAATCGAGATAATTGATGATGCCACTAGGTGCTAGTGGAAAGAAATCTCGAATTACTTGGCAAATTTGGCTGTCAGCAACTTGGCCCGTACCTTGGGTATCAACATGAATACTTACTGGGTCCGTGATACCGATTGCATAAGCAAGTTGTACTTCGCAGCGTTCAGCTAATTCAGCAGCGACAATATTTTTAGCAACGTGACGCGCCATGTAGGCTGCGCTACGATCAACTTTAGTGGGATCCTTGCCACTAAATGCCCCTCCGCCATGTCGGCCCCACCCGCCATATGTGTCGACGATGATTTTGCGTCCCGTCAATCCACAGTCGCCATGTGGTCCACCTGTGACAAAACGTCCGGTCGGATTTATGTGGTATGTAATGTCATCGTGTAGCATATCTGCCGGCAACGATGGGTTTACAATTTCGTTGATAACAAATTCTCGAATTTCATCATTTTCGACAGCAGGCGTATGCTGGGTGCTGACAACCACCGTGTCGATGCGAACTGGCTTTAAGCCATCATATTCAACCGTGACTTGGCTTTTACTATCGGGTCGCAACCAATTGACTTCACTGGAAAATCTCGCTTGGTTAAGACGATCTAGGATTTGATGTGATAGAGCAATTGTCAATGGCATCAGTTGTTCGGGAGTATCGCGGCAGGCAAAGCCAAACATGAGACCTTGGTCGCCTGCACCGATGTCTTTGTCGGATGCCGCGTCTTCGTTGACGCCTCGCGCAATGTCGGGACTTTGTGCATCAATCGAAGTCAAAACAGCGCATGTATCAGCCGCAATGCCCATTTCATCGTCGGTATACCCAACTTCACGAATGACGTCGCGAACAATTTGTGGGTAATTAATTTCAGCTTTCGATGTAATTTCGCCGGCGATCATCGCCATCCCTGTCGTGACCATTGTTTCACATGCAACACGGCTATAGGGATCTTCCGCAATGAGTGCATCGAGAACGCCGTCAGATATTTGATCAGCAAGTTTATCGGGATGACCCATGCTGACTGATTCGCTAGTAAACAAGTATTTTCCGGACGACACGAATGGATTTCCTTATCTCACACAATGTGTAAATTGTGGATGAATAATGAGGGATAAATGAAATATTAGAAAGTTATCACAAGCTGTGATTATAGTTTGCGGTATCCCAAATCGACAACCACACAGAGCCCTGCAAGATAGATGTATTTGCAGCGATTAGTCGAGCAAGGAAAATAAAATATCGACGCTATGGGTGGTGGCCCCTTGTTGCTCATGGACGAATTGTTTGGCTAGTTGCCCCATTTTGTTCGCCTTAGCGGGATTATTGATTACGGCTAAAATAAATTGTTCAAACTCAGTTTGATCATGTACGACTTGCGCGGCATTATTGGCTAACAGCATTTCAACAACATCACGAAAATTTGTTGTATTGGGCCCAAAACAAACGGCGACACCATAGGCCGCAGGTTCAATCATATTCTGTCCACCACGTTTGCCCATACTGCCACCCACGAATCCAATATCGGCTAACCCCCACCAAGCTCCGAGTTCTCCGACGGCATCGACGAGGATGACCTTGGTACTAGGATCTAGTGGCTTGGTAATGGTGGAACGTCGACCCGAGAGAAGACCGGTATGTTCGATGGCTCGTGCAACCTCATTGAATCGCTCTGGGTGTCGCGGAACGATGACTAGTTTCAAGTGTGGAATTTTGGGAAGCAATTGCTGCAATACATGCAGACTAATTTTCTCTTCTTCGACTTGGGTTGAGCCGGCGATGATGACGAAATCGGCGGCGGAAATTCCGGCGAGTTTTTTTAGTGCAACGGTTCTTTCGTTCAGCCGATCCGATTGTGCGCCATCGAATTTGATTGAACCGGTAACGGTAAGTTGTGTGGTTGTGGCGCCAATTGAAAGGAAACGCTGATAGTATTCATCATTTTGGACAGCAATATGGTCGAGTTGTCGCACGGTTGGCTTAATGATGAAGCCTAGGCGGCGGTACCCTCGAGTGCTGTTTGTACTGAGTCGACCGTTTACGACCACAACCTTAGTTTGTTTTGCTGCAAAATGAATAAGGTTAGGCCACAGTTCTAGTTCGATGAGCACGAGTAGATCGGGTTGAATTCGTCTCAGGGCGGCTTTGATAGCCCAAGAAAAGTCGAGTGGACAATAGAAGACGGTACGGGGAGTATATTTTTTTCGTGCGAGTTCATAACCAGTACGCGTTGTTGTGCTAATGACGCAATGGCATCGTGGATCTCGCTGCTCGATTTCTTGAATCAGCGTTTGTAATAAGTTCACTTCGCCCACGCTGACAGCATGAAACCAAATACAGCGTTCGCTTGCATCAATTTGGGTTCGGGGGACGAAGCCTAGAAATTTTTCAGTGAATCCCTGTCGGTACTTTCCATGTCGCACGGCAGAGTAAATGAGTTTGGGCAACACTAGCACAATGAGCAGTAGGTAAACGAGGTTCCGTAACCAAGGCATTGGCGGGTCTCTCTATTTTCCGAGGCAACATTTTTTGTATTTTTTCCCACTGCCACAAGGACAGGGGTCATTGCGACCAACCTTTGGTCCAGCATTGCGGATCGTTTTGGAATTATCTCCGCCTCCATCGCTTGAGTTAGTGCCCTGTTGTTCGCGTGCGATGTCCGATGACGATTGAGCTTGGTCATGAGAAGCAGAAGATTCAACCCAAGTGGCTCCGACAAAATCTTCATTGAGGCGTTCCATACGGAAAATCAAATCGGTAACTTGTTCGCCCAATGAAAACCACATATCGTCGTATAGTTTCATCCCTTCACGTTTATATTCAACTTTGGGATCCTTTTGTGCATAACCTTGTAAACCAACGGAACTACGTAAGCGGTCCATTGTTAATAGGTGATCTTTCCAAGCCATATCGACGATTTGTAGCAGCAATGACCGCTCCATTCGTCGCATTTCTTGATGGTGTTTATCTTCGACCGCAGAAGACATGGTTCGCAATAACCGTTTGCGATTGAGCTCACCAAGTTGTTTGACATTGATTTCAAATGCGACTTGATCACGTAACCATAATGAAATAGTGGCAATTTCACCTTCATTGGCAACACGATCGAGACGGCTATTTTCAGATTGCTCGTCGTAGTGCTTACTGATTTGCTCGACGACCCAGTTGCGGTGGTTGTTGGATCGTTTTTGGCTTGCCAAGCTGAGGTCTAACAACATTTCACGAATTTCATCTCGTTGCATGCTGCGGAAGCTATCCATTTTAATATCAGCATCAAATCGTGTAGCAGCCCATTTAACGAGTGCTTCCCGATCCAATCGACCATCACTACCCTCGGTAAAATGATAAATACTAGCCATGACCGGATATTCAGCTTCTTTGTGAGTGTACATCTCCAACGCTTGTTGGTGGATTAAATCAACCAACACTTCGTTGCCAGAATCGCGAATGTCTTCTTCCGTGATATCAAAGCCAAACTTATTTTTAACCCAAGCAGCTAACGCTTGTTTGCCATAGTCTTCATGCAAGAACGCTTCGGATTCGGCTAAGTCGGCCTGGCCAATGGCATGTACGGCCATGTCATGCAGTTCAATTTCGAGGTCATCGACATGAATTTCCTTCAAATCGCGAGGTCGTAAACTAGTATTCCAACTATTGTTAACCAGTTTTGCCAAGGCCTCCCAATTCCATTCTTCTTCGTCAAAATCGGAAGGTAGATTTTCTTCAATACCATCGCGAATGCGAATGCGGGCAGCCCGCTCGGCAAAACGACGGGCTTCATCTTGAGCCTGTTCGAAGTCCATTCCAGCGAACACTCGGGATTCTTCCTTCATGCCGAACTGGCCATTCATCCAAGTTGCGAATGAATCGACTCCGTAGTTCGGGTCTAGAAAAAGATCGAGGTAGTAATTGATTTGTTCGTCGAGGCAATCGGTGATCTTAGTGGAAACGTTGTCGCCATCGAGAATTTCTTGACGATAGGCATACAGGCGTTTTCGCTGGGTATCCATCACTTCGTCATATTCGAGAAGATTTTTACGAATTTCAAAGTTCCGCTCTTCGACTTTTTTTTGTGCACTTTCAATTCTTCGCGAAACCATTCCACTTTCAATACGCTCTTCTTCTCCCATACCGAAGCGACCAAGCAGGCCCTTAATGGAGTCGCCTCCGAAGATCCGCATTAGATCATCGTCGAGAGACAAGAAGAAGCGACTGCTGCCGGGATCACCCTGGCGACCACAACGTCCGCGTAATTGCAAATCGATACGTCGGGCATCGTGACGTTCGGTACCGATGACATGCAGTCCACCAATTTCTTTGATTCCCTCGCCTTCGGCCGACATGTTATACTCTTCGTCGATTTCACGAATCAAGTCATCCCATTCTTGCTGTGGTACATCAAGTCGTGTTGGATATGTGTGCTGCAGGCGTGACCAAGCTAATGTTTCCGGATTCCCGCCGAGGACAATGTCTGTACCACGCCCCGCCATGTTTGTAGCAATCGTGACGGCGCTGCGACGACCGGCTTGGGCGATGATATCGGCTTCACGACCGTGGTTCTTGGCATTGAGAACTTCATGCTCGATTCCACGCTTATCCAGGTACTCAGAAATCAATTCACTTTTTTCAATAGAAACGGTTCCGACGAGGACAGGACGCCCAGCAACGTTGATTTGCTTGATGTCATCGCGTTGGAATGATTCGCGTTTACGGGTATCGGCGGCTAGTAGTGCAACGGTGCCATCGTTTTCAGATTCAACCTTACCGATGATTTCGTCACCATTGTTCATGACAAGCGTATCCCAC